>CALKMS010000143.1 GCA_938091145.1 uncultured bacterium | reverse complement strand
GTTTCTTCTTCGGGCAGTGGAGCTGGCTTTCCCGATTATGGTTATAATTTTCCTCCTCAATACAATATTTCATTCACAGGTCCTCACGGTGGCTATGTTTCTACTACCAACAAATGTCGAGAATGCCACGCTGTTCACCGTGCTTATTCTTCAAATGTGCTTTTGAGATATCAAACAATTTTGGCTAACTGCCGATACTGCCACGACCCAACTTTTGGCGTAACTTCCGAAACGGTTGCTCCCCGCGGTTGGGTCTACCGGGTTATCCCTCAATCCGAGGTTAAAGGTGGTCACAATTCAGGGATGGAAGTTGCCACCTCAATTTTAGGAGGAAATTTTAGTCTTCCTACTACTTTTACCTGTACTTCCTGTCATTCTCCCCATGCTAACCCCCGCCGAATGGTTACTTCAAGTTTTGTTGGAGATGGAGAAACTACAGCTACCAACCATCTTCTTTTAGGAACCCCGGGACCGCCAACGGGTGTTTACTTTTTTTATAGTGGGGGCTGGTGTGCCGATTGTCACGACCGTCGCCATAACGGGATTCCTGGAATCAATAATCATCCCGTCTCAACCGCTACCAACTATGAAAGCGTTGATTTCTGGAATGGTTCAACTTATGAAACCACTTCTTTAGCTAATTCTAACGCTGGCTATGTGATGAATGACCGTTTAGGGATAGATGACCCAGATCCAATTTGCCAGCAATGCCACGAAGATGCTCGCGATGTTCCGTCAGCAACTTTTAATCCTGGGTTCAATCCTACTTATGTTGCCTTTCCCCATGAGACCACTAACTATCGAATGGTCATTGAAACTGGCGATGATCTTTGCCTGAACTGCCACGATACCAGTGAACTCCCTTAATTCGACGAGTGTTTAAAGTTTCTTTAAGAACGAAGAAGTTCGCTACCCTTGTTCTTTTGATTATAGTTGGTGTTTTAAGCTTTGTTTATTTTTTTCTCTCGCCCAGCCATAAATTAAAGTATCGTTTGGTTATGAAGGGGAGGGAAAGCTTTTTAAGGGGAGCATTTGTGTTAGTGGCAGCGGGTTCTAAAGGAGATTTTTTTGAGAGTCCATACGCAATTGCTTTTGATTCCGTCGGCAATCTTTACCTATCCGATATCCAGAGGCAAAAAATTTATGCTTTCAACCGCCAAGGTAAGTTTCTTTTTTCGTTTGGAGAGGTTTCTGTCTCAAACCCACCTCCGGGGGAAAAGGTTAGTTCATCAAAAGGGGGCTTTCTTTACCCGGCTGGATTGACAGTTACTTCCCGAGGAGAAGTTTTGGTAGTTGATTCTGGAAACAAGCGGATTAACGCTTACGATTTAAAAGGGAACTTTGTTCGCTATTTTTGCCCAGACATTTTATTGATCAACCCCTTAATGATAACAGCCTATGGAGGGAAAGTTTATTTGACTGATCGTGGCTGTGTGCATATTTTTACTGAAGAAGGTCGATACTTGGGTTCAATTGGCCAAGGTTATGTTGAGGGTCCTTGGGGGGTAGCAGTTGACCGCCAGGGCAATATTTATGTGGCGGATACTTTAAACTTTTCCTTGTTTGCTTTTTCGCCTACCGGGAAGCTCCTTTGGCAAAAAGGTGGTTTGGATAATAGGAGCTTTGGCTTACCTTCAGGATTAGCAATAGATCGAAAAAAAGAAAGACTTTTTGTTGCTGATGCTTTACGGCAGAAAATTTATCTTTATGATTTAAAAGGCAACCTAGTAGCTGAAGCGGGTAGCGAAAGCGGGAATTTTAGTTTTAGCTTTCCTCGAGGCTTAGCTTTTTCACCCAATGGTTATCTTTTTGTGGCCGATACTGAACGAAAGAGAGTGGCTGTTTTTAAAGTTTTAAATGAAGATTAAGCAGAAAATTAAGACTTTTTTTAACAACTCTAATTTTTTAATTCTGTTAAAAATGTTGACACCTATGGGAGCAAAAGCTAATCTTTAAGCAATAATGAAAGCTTATAAGGCTAGCGGATTAGTAGTATTATTTATTGTGGTGTTTGTTTTCTTAATCTGGCTTTCTCAAGCCTTCGCTCTAGGACCTCATCGCAACTATACTGATGACACCCGAGCTTGTCGTGAATGTCACGCTCTTCATGAAGCTCCTTCACCGGCGGGAGCAGCGTTATTGAAAGCAACAGCTACCACAATTGAGCAAGCAGCTTTGGCGACTTGCAATTTGTGTCATGGAGCAGGGGGTCCAGCCGTTTACAAACCTTATACTGTTCCCACTTTTACTATTTTAGCTCGTCATTCTCCTACGATTACCCTTACAAGCGCCTCTTACCTCGGGATTGCTACTCCCGAAACGGGGGTTCCAGCGATTAGAAAAGTTCTTTGTTTAGCTTGCCATAATCCGCATGGAACTACTCTTTACACCGTTCCTACTTTCACTTCTGACACTACCTATGGGGTGAGCAATGCTCTATTGAGATTGCCGGGGACAGCTTCATTTGGTTATCGCTTACCTGGAGCTGGCACCACGGGAACTCCAGCCGCATATGGGGCTCAGTGGTGTCGTGATTGTCATAATAAGCCAGAAAATATCATTGCTCACCGGCTTGGTCCTTTAGGCGAACCTCACCCTATTTCTTTCACTAACACCTATCAGGCGGTATGGTACTGGGCTACTCCTACTTATGTTTTAGGAAAATTGGGCGGAACTACCTCTGCCTATGTAATGTATGACCGCGAGTTAATTGATGACCCAGATCCAATTTGCCAGCAATGCCACGAAGATGCTCGCGATGTGGAAGGAGTTTTTAGAGTGACTACTGCGAGCTATCTTCCTACTGACAATCCACCTTATAAGGCTTTTCCTCATCAAGGCAGATATTCAAGTTTTAGGGTTGAGACTGGAGATGACCTTTGTACCAATTGCCATCCCCTTGAGGAACTCCCTTAAAAAACCTAAAAGTTTCCGCTACATTATCTCCAGCGTCATTGCGAACCCCGCCTTTGCGGGGTGAAGCAATCTCAGAGATTGCCACGCCTTCGGCGGGCAAGCCACGCCTTCGCTTCGCTCAGGCTCGCAATGAGGTTTGGCTGTCATTGCGAGGGTGCGTAAGCACCCGAAGCAATCCCTGAGATTGCCACGCTCGCCTTGCGGCTCGCTCGCAATGACGTTCCCCCATGTGTCATTGCGAGGGTGCGTTAGCACCCGAAGCAATCTCCGAGATTGCCACGCTCGCCTTGCGGCTCGCTCGCAATGACTTCTCCGACTTGTCATTGCGAGGACTGCGAGCCGAAGGCGAAGCAGGACGAAGCAATCTCTCAGAACCTTTCGGAAACCTGAAGGTGCCTACGGCACTTAAACGTTTCTGTCGGATGTTGTTTTTTGATGGTTTCCGCTATTTAAATAGGCTTTTTAAATAAGAAATTGGCTTTTTAAATAAGAAATTCAATATTTTATCTTGCTGTTAAAACCATTTTTTCATTGCTAACTAATTATTCTCTTTGATAAAATGCTATTGGCTAATTTTCAGGAGGTTAATTGCTAGAAAAAAAGGTAGGCATAGCCGGTAAGGAGCTGGGATTATTTATTTTATTCATTCTCCTTTTTCTAATCTTATTTCAGTCCTTTTCTAATTCAGTTGCTAAAGATAAATTTTTCGTTCCGCACCGGAGCTTTACTGCTTCTTTGTGCGAAGATTGCCACCGCTACCTTGCTGATTATAAAGGAGAAATTTCCGATTTTTGTCTTTTTTGCCATAATGGTTCTTTTGGTCAGTCGGTCTCTAGCACTTTTGCCGGAAGTTACCTTCATTACGGGAAAAACTGCCTGGCTTGCCACTCTCCACATCTCATTGCTGATAAATCCCCTGGTCTTTTAAAATCTAAGGGCAAAACGGGTGAAGATTTTTGTTTTGCTTGCCATTATAACCAAACTACTCAAACTTTGACTTTTTTTAAAACTCAATTTGTTTCCGGGGTTCACAACTTCTCATCGACGGGAAGGTCTGGTTTAAGTTGTCTTAACTGCCATCTGCCTCATTCTTCCAATTCGGTCAAGATGGAAGGTTATCAAGGGCAAATTGGTTTTTCGGGTGAAAAGCTTTGTTTTGCTTGTCATCGAAAAGTAGAAAACGAGTTTTCTCAGGTTTCTCATCACTCAGTTGCTAATAAGGAAATTGGCTTAGAGTGTGTTT
>CALKMS010000142.1 GCA_938091145.1 uncultured bacterium | reverse complement strand
AATTGTTAACTCAAAATTATCCTGGTTCGCCAGATTTTTTCCTCGCCAATAACTCGCAAGAGAAATAACCTCGACTAAAAATTTTAACTTTTTAATTTAATTAAACCTCCTTCGATAGATACTTAAAATAAAACCAACAGCCATAAGGTCTTTTATCATAGCACTGCCTCCCGCGCTTATGAAAGGGAGAGGTATACCCGTAATCGGCATTATACCTAAATTCATACCGATGTTAACTACCGACTGAAAGAGCCACATTGCAGCGGTCCCCAGACAAAAAAGACGCCCAAAATCATCTTTAGCCTCTAACGAAAGGAGTTGAACACGAGCCACCAAGAGAAAAAGCAAAATTAAAAGAAAGCTAGCACCTATCAATCCCAGCTCTTCTCCGACAACAGCGAAAATAAAATCGGCGTATCGAACAGGTAGAAATTTGAGGTTAGTTTGAGTCCCTGACAGATAACCTTTCCCCCAAACTCCACCTGAGCCGATCGCTATTTGGGCTTGACGAAGGTTATAGCCCGCCCCTTTAGGATCGAGGTCGGGATTTAAAAAAACCATCAATCGAGTTATCTGATACTCTTTTATTAAACTAAACTGCCAGAGCAAAAACACAATCACCGCAAAAAGGAGAAAAAGGACTAAAACTTTTTTCCAGTCAACCCCTCGAGAAATCAAAATCGCAAACCAGGAAACCGCAACAACTAGTGATGTGCCGAGGTCAGGCTGGAAAAAAATCAGAGCTAGAGAAGGAACGAAAAAGATAACCGAAAGCCAGAAATGCTTCCAATCCACTTCCTCTTTTATCTCGCTAAAATAGGCAGCAAAAAAAACAATTAAAAAAAGCTTGGAAAATTCGGAAGGCTGAAATGAAATGGGCCCCAGATTAATCCAGCGCTGAGCGCCAAATGTCTTTTGACCAAAAAAATAAACAAGTATCAAAGAGAGCAGATTAAGTCCATATATAAAAATTGATAAATGTTTCAAATTGCGATAATCATAAAAAGCAAGCAAAACAGCGGCGAAAAAGCCAATCAATACTGCCACCAGTTGTTTTTTGAAAATCAGCAGCGTTTGAGGGCTTTTGAAATCAGCGCCAGAAGCACTGAAAACCATTATTAAACCATACCCAACCAGCAAAAAAACCAAAATTATCAAGCTAAAGTCAAATCGATAAATCTTGGGGGCTTTCACCTTGACTCATCCCTGGCTTCTGGTAAAACCATTGGTAAATCAAAAAGATAAGAAAAGATTTTTCGAGCAGCCGGGGCAGCAATCTCCCCACCGTGGCCTCCTTCTTCAACCAGAACCACTATAACATATTTGGGCTTATCGGCCGGAGCGAAAGCCGCAAACCAGGCAAAGTCTTCTTTTCCGAAAACCTGAGCAGTGCCAGTTTTGCCAGCCACTGGAATTGGAAAACCTCTAAAAGCTCCCTTGGCTGTGCCCTCAGTTGTTACTCTCTTTAAGTAACTTCGGATCATTGCTAACCATTTGCTTTTAAAAGGGACTTTCTTTATCAAAAAGGGAGTAAATTTCCTAACAACAACCCCGTCATACCTTTTAATCTCTTTAACTATTTGAGGACCGTAAAGTTTACCGCCATTTGCCAGCGCAGTATAACTCATAGCCACCTGCAAAGGAGTTACCAGCATGTCTCCCTGACCTATTGACAAATTAACCGAGTCTCCTGGCAGCCATGTTTTATCGGAAACTCTTCGGTAATATCTTTTTTTCCATGCTTCATCTGGAACTCTCCCAGCTGATTCCGAAGGCAAAGGAATCCCCGTTTTATTTCCATAACCGAAATCACGAGCCACTGTTTGGATCATTTCGCTCTTTTTCTTGTATAATTTGTAACCAATTTCATAAAAATAGGAGTCGCAGGACTCAACAAGAGCCCGAAAAGCACTAACATTCCCATGGCCCACCCTTTTCCAGCAGTACTTGGGCCAATCTTTACCCATCCCCTCCCAGCGGCCCTTGCAATTAATTGTGGTATAAAACGAGACAACACCACTTTTTAAACCAGCTAACAGGGTAAAAGGTTTGAAAAGAGAACCTGGCGGATAGGCACCCATATAGGCGCGATTAAAAAGTGGATAACCACTTTCCTTAGAAGTTATACTTTGCCAGTACTTAAAGCTAAGTCGCCCTTGAAACAAATTTGGATCAAAAGAAGGCAAGCTGGCTAAAGCAAGAACCTCTCCATTGTTCGGATTCATAACCACAACTGCTCCTGCCTTAGCTTTCTTCGAGCCTTTTCTTCTGGCTTTTTTAATTGCTTGAGCCAAAGTTTCTTCGCAAACCCTTTGAAGTTCAATATCAATTGTTAACTGAATGTTATCTCCAGGTTTACCAGCATAAAAAGATAAAACTTGCCGCTGCTTTCCCTTTGCATCTACCTCAACAATTTTACGCCCCTTTTCTCCTCTTAAAAGCGAATCGAGTTCTCTTTCCACCCCCATTTTGCCAACGATGTCGCCGGGCTCACAACCAAAAAAAGACCTTTTACCAAGCTCTTCTTCAGAAATTTCGCCAACATAACCAAGAATAGGAGCGCCCACTTCCCGAGCTGGGTAAACTCTTCGCGGGTAAACGTCTACGACAACAAAAGGGAAACTCCCAACATCCTCTTTTATATAACTAACCTCTTTGAGTGAAGCGTCTTTGTAAATCAAAACCGGTTTAAGAGGTCCTTCTTTTGCTATCCTGAGTTTTTTCTTAATTTCTGTAAGCGGTATTCCCAAAAAATTACTCACGCGTTTTAAAACCCTGGGTTCATGCCTTGCCTCAGGCATCAAATAAATACCAATTG
Source organism: uncultured bacterium (assembly GCA_938091145.1). Classification (GTDB taxonomy): domain Bacteria; phylum Actinomycetota; class Aquicultoria; order SKW223; family CALKMS01; genus CALKMS01. Next base: position 5,794 of record CALKMS010000142.1, on the reverse strand, counting down.
AAGGCTTATTAATAGCCAGCGGCTTACCGTTCCTATCATAAATTTCTCCCCTCACGACATTAATGGTTACCTCTCTTAATCGATTTTCTTCCGCCATCTTTTTATAATAGCTGTGAGCCATCACCTGTAAAAACCAGAGTCGCAAGAATATAATGCTGAACGCAACAAATAAAACCATCAACTGGTAGTAAGTTTTCCGCTTAATGGTATCATTTTCTTTTTTCATCGGTTACAAAGCCCTCTTTGAAAAGGCCTCAGAAAGCCGGGAAAAAACTACCATTGAAACCAAAGCTGCAATCAAAAAATTTGCGAAAGCCGTTCCGAGCGAAACAGCAAAAATATGACTCAAGCCAACCCGAAAACCAAAAAGATAGAGAAGAAAATAGTAAAAAAAGTAAACAGAAAAAGTGCCACTCCAGACAGTATACGAAAAAGCTACAACCGGATAATGAACTAGCAATCGCCGAAAAAAACCAGCTAAAAACCCTGCCAAACCGTAAACTAAAGCACTTAAACCGAAGTAGCTATGAGCAAACGCATCCCTCAAAAATCCCCCGATGACTCCTAAAATACCCGCTTCTATCTGATCAACATAGAAACCAAAATAGAAAAGGTAGATCAAAACCAGATCAATAAAAAAAGGTGGACGTGACAAATAAGGCACCAAACATATTTGCAAGCAAATCACAAACAAAAGAGTGATCAGCCTCTTCCAAAAAGGCTTCAATCGAGCACCACCAGGACTTCCTCCAGGCGGTAAAAATCAACATTGGAGTAGACCAGAACTTTTTTTTCTATGGAACCCGACTTCTGATAGGCTTCACCCACCTTCCCAACAAAAAGGCCTTTTGGTATTAAACGGCTAAAACCCGATGTTACCACGTCATCGCCCGGTTTAACGCGAGAATGAGAAGGTAGAAATCTCACCCAAAGATTTCCTTTTTCGTCAGGGATCAGGATACCAACTTCGCGGGTGGAAACAATTCTGACGCTAAGACCTGAGTCTCTGTCGATCAAAAGTCTAACCAGGCTATAAAATGAATGAACCTTCTCTATCTTTCCTACCAACCCTTCCGGTGATAAAACCGCTAAACCCTTTTTTATACCATCCACACTACCTCGATCAATAATAATCATCGCCTCGTCCTGACGCGGAGAGTAGCCAACAACCCGAGCTGCCATTGTTCGATAAGAAAACTTCTCTTTAAAATCAAGCAACAATCTCAAACGCTGATTTTCTTTCTCCAGTTCCAAAAGACGAGCATTTTTTTCCTTCAAAATCTTATTTTCCTTTTCCAGCTGTTCGTTTCTCGCCTTCAAAGTTTTATAGCTAACAAGTTCATCCTTTGCAACCACAAATCCCTCCCTAAACCAGCTAAAAGGAGTTAAAACATAGAATAAAACAGCCGAAATTGATGTCTGAATTTGGTGGGTAAAACCACTTATCCCCTCACGATAAAAAAAAGTAAAACCCAAAAAGGCCAAAGAAAGCAAGACAATAAATACTGTTAAGTTAAAACCTCTCCTTAACTTTCTCAAAGATATCCCCGGCTATCTTTGTCTGCCTATTAAAACCTTCTTTAAAGTAGCAATCTCATCCAAGGCTTTACCAGAACCTCTGACCACGCATGTCAATGGGTCATCAGCTACGTGAACCGGCATCCCAGTTTCCTCACGCAACCTTTGATCAAGCCCCCTCAAAAGAGCTCCACCACCTGCAAGAAACATTCCTCTATCTGCTAAATCACTGGAAAGCTCGGGAGGGGTGTCGCTTAGAGTCTCTTTAATTACCCCAATAATTTGAACGAGAGGCTCTTCCAAACACTGTCTTATTTCTTCGGAAGAGACAATAACATTTTTAGGCAGGCCAGAAAGATGGTCCCTGCCTCTAACCTCCACATCTTCTTCTTGGGGCAATGGATAAGCAGAACCTATAGTTATTTTGATTTCCTCAGCTGTTCTCTCACCAATCAACACGTTATACTCTCGCTTTATATAAGCCATAATTGCCTCGTCAAATTCGTCTCCACCAACTCTTAACGAATTGGCGACCACAATCCCCCCAAGAGAGATTACCGCCACTTCAGTTGTCCCCCCGCCAATATCGACAATCATATTACCAGTTGGTTCATGAATAGGTAAGCCCGCTCCAATAGCGGCTGCTACGGGTTCTTCTATTAAGTAAGCACTGCGCGCGCCGGCTGAAAGGGTAGCTTCAAACACCGCTCTTCTCTCAACTTCAGTTACCCCTGAAGGGACGCAAACAATAACACGAGGTTTAAATCCAAATGGAAAAGTGTTAGGGTGAACCTTTTTAATAAAGTGGCGAAGCATTGACTCAGTAACTTCAAAGTCAGCAATCACTCCATCTTTAAGGGGTCTAACCGCTACAATATTGCCTGGAGTTTTACCCAACATTCTTTTAGCTTCTAGCCCAACACTCAAAACCCGGCCATTAACTTTGTCAACTGCCACCACCGAAGGCTCATTTAAAACAATGCCTTTCCCTTTTACATGGACTAAAGTGGTAGCTGTCCCTAAATCAATGGCCATATCACGAGAAAAAGGCGCCAGCAAACTATCAAACATCTAGTTTTCCTCCTATATCAAACCGTTTTCCTTAAAGCTAAAAAAACCTTCTCTGCCAATTATCACATGATCAAGAAGTTTTATTCCTAACAGCAAAGCCCCCTCCTTCAGCCTCCGCGTCAAGTTCAAATCTTCATCGCTAGGAGAAGGATCGCCACTGGGATGATTATGAGCTATTATAATGTGACAGCCATTTGACCTTATCACTACCTTAAATAGCTCTCTGGGGTGAACCAAGGCACCACTTAAACTACCTATAGCTATATCTACCACCTTAATAACGACATTTTTAACATTTAAGATTATAACCTTAAAGTGCTCTTTATCCAAGAAGCACATCTCAGAATAAAAAAAACGATTAACATCGGCCGGACTCTGAATGACTATTTTTTCTTCCAGGGCTGGGCTATAGAGACGCTTTGCGAGTTCCAAGCTGGCAACAATCTTAGCAGCTTTAGCGGGTCCTAAGCCCTTAAAATTCTCAATCTCCTCCAAACTAGCCTGAGCAAGACCTTTAAGGCCGCCCATTTTCTCGATCAACTTTTTTGAAAGAGTGATAGCATTTAACCCCGGCCGTCCGCTACCAATAACAATAGCAAGAAGCTCACTAGTGGTTAAAATTTCAGGGCCAAAGCGCCTTATTTTTTCCCGCGGCCTTAGCTCGAAAGGCAATTCGGAGATCTTAAAATCATCCATTGCGCCCCCCTAAAAAATAAAATCACCTAAAAATTACCACAAACTAACAACCTCTAAAAGTTTGAAATAACTTCGTAAAAGCAAACACATTAACCGAGTAATCTGACAACAACTCTAGGTCAGCCCTTCAATACAAAATTTACTACTAAATTTTTTCTAAAAATCTTAAGAACATTGGAAAAGGAATGAGGGAAGACAATTGCCAAATTATATTTTCAACGTAACCCTTTTCAATTTTTGAAAAAAGAAATTAACTCTCATGATAAATGAATGAAAATGTTTGATAACGGCTAAGTTAAAACAAATAAAACAAAACATCATTATTTTTACCATTATTAAGTTTTTAACCATCTAACCTCCAAATAAGGACAAGAAAATAACTTATAAAAACTAAAAACAGTCTGTCTTTAGCAAAAAATTCTTAGTTCTCCCACACAATCAATGATCTTCCGGTCATTTCGGGCGGCTTCGGTAATCCGAGAAGTTCAAGTATAGTGGGAGCGATGTCAGCCAAGATACCGCCATCCCTAAGCCGGTAAGGCGAACTACTCGGAATAACAGCGATAAAAGGAACCAAATTGTTGGTATGAGCGGTGTGAGGATTGCCATTAGGAGAAACTTCTTCCTCGGCATTCCCATGATCACCGGTAATCAAACAAGCCCCCGAAAATTCACAAACTTTATCGATTAAATGCCCAAGGCACTCATCAACCGCCTCAACCGCTTTAATGGCCGCTTCAAGCTTACCTGTGTGACCCACCATATCCAGATTAGCAAAGTTCAAAACAACAACTTGATAGATCTTTTTTTTAAGTTCCTCCAAGAGCCTTTGGGTTACTTCAAAAGCACTCATTTCAGGCTTTAAATCGTAAGTAGGAACCTTGGGAGAAGGAATTAAAATTCGGCTTTCATATTTTCGAGGCTTCTCATCCCCACCGTTAAAAAAATAAGTAACATGCGCATACTTCTCTGTTTCCGCTATTCGCAGCTGTCTGACTTCGTGGGCAGCAAGTACATCAGCTAAAATATTTTCTAAAGACTGCGGTGGGAAAGCCACCGGATAAGGAAAGGTTTCGTCATACCGAGTAAAAGTAACAAAAAAAATTTCAACTGTCTTTTCCCTTACAAAATTAGCGAAATTCCTTTCGTTTAAAGCTTGACTTAGCTGACGAGCCCTGTCAGGCCGGAAATTAAAAAAAATAACTGAGTCCCCGGATTCAATCCTACCTTCGGGAGCAATAACAGTCGGTTTCACAAACTCATCAGTCTCACCTCTTAAATACGCCTTTTCGACTGCCTCAATTGGACTACTGGCTTTCTCGCCGCGCGCAAGCACCAGGCAATCGTAAGCTAACTTTGTACGCTCCCAGCGCCTATCCCTGTCCATTGCGTAATAACGACCCAAAACAGTGGCTACTTTCCCAACGCCAATTTGACTAATTTCTTCCTCCAGCTGCCTAATATAAGACAAAGCACTTTTAGGAGGTGTATCGCGGCCATCAAGGAAAGAATGAACAAAAACTCGCTCCATTCCTAACTTTTTAGCCATTTTAAGAAGGGCAAAAAGATGCTCGAGATGACTGTGAACCCCTCCCTCCGAAACGAGACCTAACAAATGAACACGCCGGCTTCTTTTTTTAGCTCGCAAAAAAGCTTCTTTTAAAACTGGGTTTTCAAAGAAACTCCCATCTCTAATTGCCAAATTGATTCGAGTAAACTCCTGATAAACGATTCGGCCAGCACCGATATTCAAGTGCCCAACCTCCGAGTTTCCCATTTGCCCATCAGGAAGACCAACCGCCTCGCCAGATGCTTGAATCAAAGTCCAGGGATAAGCGGAGAAAAGCCAATCCAGTGTTGGTGTCCGAGCTAACTTCACTGCATTTCCTTCCTCTTCTTCCCTCCAACCAAAACCATCAAGAATAGCTAGTAATAACGGATGGTAACCGCTTTGCTTCAAAAGAGGTTGCAAATTAGCGAGAGCCTCCGTGAATGATGGCTGCAAATTTTGACGCTTCTAAACTAGCTCCACCAACTAAAACACCATCTATATCGGGTTCAGCAATGAAATCCTGGACATTTTCCGGAGTCACACTTCCCCCATACAAAATTCTCAGTCTTTTGGCAGTCTCGGGTGAGTATCTCGACCCAACCAGTGCTCTTAAGTAACGAGCAACATCATTAGCTATTTCAGGAAAAGCCGACTTGCCTGTGCCGATTGCCCAAACCGGCTCATAAGCAATCACCAATTTCTCCGCTTCTTCTGAACTTAAACAATCTAAAACCTTAAAAAGCTGTCGCTGAACGACCTGATTAGTTTGACTGCTTTCTTTTTCCTCCAGAGTTTCTCCCACACAAAGAATTGGTTTTAGTTCATTGTCATAAGCAGCTCTAACTTTTTTCGCTACCATTTCATCAGTTTCAAAAAAATAAAGCCGCCTTTCTGAATGGCCTAAAATCACATACTCGACTTTCAAATCTTTAAGCATTATAGGAGAAATTTCCCCGG
>CALKMS010000141.1 GCA_938091145.1 uncultured bacterium | reverse complement strand
TTCGATCAAATATACTTCTGGTAGATGATGGGAGCACAGACGATACGGAAAGAGTGGCAAAAAGGTTGGGAATTAAAGTAGTCAGGCACGAAGCAAACAAGGGATACGGTGCAGCTCAAAAAACTGGTTATGCCGAGGCTTTAAAAGACGGAGCTGATATTGTGGTAATGGTTCATTCTGATTATCAGCACGATCCGAGCTATATCCCTGCCTTAATCGAGCCACTTAAAAATGGAGAAGCTGATATTGCTCTTGGTTCTCGGATTTTAGCTGGTAGAGTAGTTAGTCAGGGGATGCCCTTCTATAAGTTTCTTGGCAATCGAGTGGTAACGGCGATTGAAAACGTGCTTTTAGGCGCAAACATATCAGATTATCATACTGGCTTTCGCGCTTACCGCCGCGAAGCTCTGGAAAAAATACCTTTTCAACATAACTCTGATGGTTATATTTTCGATTCCGAATTTCTTATTCAGGCGATAAATAAAGGTTTAAAAATAAAAGAGGTTCCTATCCCCACTCGATACCCGAAAGAAGCTTCCTCTATTGATTTTTTTGGCAGTGTGCGATACGGACTCGGGATATTAGGATCATTAGGTCGTTTTTTGCTTCATCGCTGGGGTCTTAAAAAGTCTCCTCAGTTTGAATAAATGGGGATTTAGGAAGAAATAGTCCTTTCTGATAAAAATAGGGAAAGTGATGACTCCTTTTTCCTTGTCAAAACGACTTCTGAGATTGCTTCGTCCTGCTTCGCCTTCGGCTTGCAGTCCTCGCAATGACACAGAAGAAAAGTCATTGCGAGCCTGAGCGAAGCGAAGGCGTGGCAATCTCTGAGATTGCTTCGTCGCTCCGCTCCTCGCAATGACACAGAAGAAACGTCATTGCGAGCCTGAGCGAAGCGAAGGCGTGGCAATCTCTGAGATTGCTTCGGGTGCTAACGCACCCTCGCAATGACAAGTCGGAAATGTCATTGCGAGCGAGCCGTAAGGCGAGCGTGGCAATCCCGTTCTCTGAGAGAAAAAGGAGTCTTTGAGATTGCTTCGTCGCTCCGCTCCTCGCAATGACACCAAAGAAAAGTCATTGCGAGCCTGAGCGAAGCGAAGGCGTGGCAATCTCTGAGATTGCTTCGGGTGCTAACGCACCCTCGCAATGACACTTTTTCCAGGGCGTGGCAATCTAAGAGATTGCTTTACCCTCCAGAGGTGAGGTTCGCAAAGACAATCTTTTTTTATTTCTTGCAATGACACTTATTTATGGCGATCAATCTCTTAAATTGCTTCGATTCGGCTCACTCTAAAAGAAACCCGTCCTCTTTCTTTTTTAAAAAGGTCGTGGAAATTTACTTTCGTCCTTACTAGTGAAAGCCGCAATGACACTAGGAAACCTTAAAAGCGAACTTTATCTTGAGGCTAAAATTCTACTTCGGCAGGAAAGGTGTCGGGGTCGTTGGGATTATAGGGTTCGTCAATATAAGCAAGTAGGTAAAGAACTTCGGAGCCAATGTTTTTTATCGCATGTGCAACATTTGGCGGAATTTCAACCACTACAAAATTTTCTTCATCGTCCATTAAAATCCTTTTAGTTTCCTTGCTTATTAAGTCTTTCAAAACTAACTCGCCCTTGCCTTTAATGACGCAAAACCACTCAGTTTTTCGTTTATGGTAATGATTGCCTTTAGTGAAGCCGGGATTGGCAGTGGTTAAGTAAACTTGCCCAAAGGGTTTGTTTTGTTTTAAATCTTCACGGCGAATGATTTCAACTACCATCCCTCTTTCGTCTTGGTTGACCTTGAGTTTTTTTATTTCTAATTTATCCATTTCTTAGCCAGTTCTCTTTCTTTCTTCATTTGTAAGAGGTTTTCTTCGACAGTGGGGATTATAATGTTTAAAGCTTTTTGAATTTTTGTTGGGTTTAAAGAGGAGTTTTTGGGCCTTTTCGCTTTAAGTTTTATCTCGCTCATTTTGCCCGGATTAACTCTACTTTTATCAAGCGAAAAAACTTCAGCAGTTTTTAAAGCAAACTCATAAACTGTTAAAGGTTCATGACTGCCAATGTGAAAAATACCACTCAGGTTTCGATCTAGAGATTTTAAAATTAGTCCACTCAAAAAGCCGGTATAAGTGGGGGTGATTATCCGATCAGTAAACGCTTTAACTGGTTGGCCTGAGGAAAGATTAGCAATTACCCATTCAGGAATACTTTTTTGATTGTTGAGATGCCAGCCATATATGGTGCAACGCAAAATTAAAAAGTCCGGAAGTTTTTCTACTGCTTTTTCTCCTTCAAGTTTACTTAAACCATAGACACTTAAAGGGTTAGGTAAATCATCTTCCGAATACATTCCTTTTTCGCCATCAAAGACAAAATCAGTTGAGATATAAACCACTTTAATATTTCTTTCGAGGCAAACCTGGCAAAGGTTTTTAGTACCTTCAGCATTGACTTTAAAAGCCTCTTTTGGATTTTCTTCGCAGTAGTCAACATTGGTCAAAGCCGCCGTATGAACAACTGCTTGAGGCTTAATTTTTTTAAAAGCTTCTTCAATCTTTTTGATTGAGGTAATCTCCAGCGGCAGACTAAAACACCCTTTGATTTTTATAGGACGATGATGATAGGCAACGAAAACTCCAAAATCTTTTTTAGCCGCTTCAATTGCCAGCCGGTGACCAAGCATCCCACTGGCGCCCGTGATTAAAACTTTCATCTGATAATTTTCTCTTTTTTTAAAATTTGAATTATTTCTTCATCCTTAAGTTTTTTAGTGGTTTGCGAGCTATATTCAGTAAATGTTACTAGCTTTTTATCTCTATATGTTTCAAAAGTTTTCGGCAAGTTTATCTGGGGTAAAATGATGTAAAAGTCATCTTCTTCGACAGTACGAAAAGCTTCGGTTTCTGAAACTAAAACTTCATGTATTTTTTCACCCGGGCGGATACCAATTTCTTTGATTTCTATTTTTTTGTTTGGCGAAAGCTCTTTAATCATCACTCGAGCTAAATCAGTAATTTTCACTGCCGGGACTTTAAGAACGAAAATTTCTCCGCCAACGCTCATTTGAGTAGCTTTGAAAACCAGATTAATAGCTTGAGTTAAGGTTAAAATAAAACGGGTCATTTCGGGGGTAGTTATAGTAACTGGTCCCCCAGTTTCGATTTGTTTTTTGAAAAGTGGAATTACTGAACCGCGCGAAGCAACAACATTGCCATAGCGAACGCAAGCGAAAACAGTTTCACTGTTTTCTTTGAAGTAGTTAGCCGTTGTGATGAGCTTTTCTTGCAAAGCTTTAGTCATTCCCATAGCATTGACTGGCTTAACTGCTTTATCGGTGCTTATGGCAATAACTTTTTTTACGCCTTTTTCAATAGCGGCTTCGATAACATTTTTTGCTCCGATGATGTTAGTTTGAATAGCTTCCCAAACAAAATACTCGCAGGAAGGCACTTGCTTTAAAGCGGCTGCATGGTAGACAAGGTCAATGCCTTCCATTGCTTTTAGAACTGAACTTTTATCCCTGACATCACCTATGAAGAAAGAAATATTGTCTTTTTTTGGATAGCTTTCTTCCACTCCTAACTCATGACTCATATGAAACTGTTTGTTTTCGTCTCGACTAAAGATGCGGATTTCTTTCGGTTCGTATTTTAAAAGCCTTCTAACGATGTGGTGGCCAAAAGAGCCGGTTCCCCCAGTGATTAAAATTTTCTTATCGGTGAACAAGTTTTTGTACATGCTATCCTCCTAATTGTTTTAATTTTTTCTCAACCGAGACGAAAAATAAAGGGACAGTTGAGATAACAAAGGGCATCCAGACAACTCCCCAGTAACCAGCTCCTGGGTCTCGTCCCA
>CALKMS010000140.1 GCA_938091145.1 uncultured bacterium | reverse complement strand
AAATTTTTTTATCAGCGGGGGCCAAATCAGCAGTCGCTTCGAAAACAGCTATTCCAATCTTATTCACCTGTTCAATAGCCTCCTTTATCGTAAGTGAAGTGCGGAATCCGGGAATAGCTTCGAGCTTATCAATTGTTCCTCCAGTGTGTCCTAAAGCCCGACCGGAAATTTTGCAAACTTTAATCCCGCAAGCAGCAACCAAAGGAAGCAAAACCAACGTTGTTTTGTCGCCAACACCTCCTGTGCTATGCTTATCAACTGCTTTCTCGCCTAAGAAATCAAGATCAATTTTTTCCCCCGACTCAGCCATTGCCAAACTCATTTCAATAGTTTCCTCATCAGTTAAGCCATTTAAATAAGCAGCCATCAAAAAAGCCGCCATCTGATAATCCGGAATAGCGCCATGAGTATAAGAATTAATAACTTCTCTTATTTCGACCGGTGAGAGGTTTAGTCCATCTCGTTTCTTGGCTATCAAGTCAACAAACATCACTCAACTGGTATGCTCTGGGTTTTTCGTGCCTCCCAGAGATTTCTCTTCCTATCTTTAACAAAAAACCAGGTGACTATCCATTTCGATCCTTGAGCCATACCTCCAAGTTGCATGACCGCCTTTACTTCTGCCAAGTCTCCTTTAATTACAGGCTTACCAACTTCGTAACTCTGGATTGGCATACTCTTTAATGCGGCAGCGAAATTTTCTAAAGTATCGCGAGCCTTCCTTTCGGTAGGAGCCATTTTGTAAGCCTCTTCAAACTTTTCGGCCTTAACAAGTTGATAATACTTACTCACATAGCTTTGGAAATCTATTTCTTTGCTCAAATAAGTCGGTTCAACTTTAACTGGAGTTTTTCTTCCGGCCCCCATTGGAAAAGAAGCTGTGGGGATTTTAACCTCAGGGGGCTTAGTTTTCTCTTTCTTTGCACATCCACTTGAAAGCAAAAAAACAACCAAACTTAACACCAAGGAGAAGATACCAAACTTTAAATTCTTGTTCAAAGCTACCTCACTTTCAATTCAATTGCTTTTTGATAAACCCTCAAGTAATCTTCGGTCATTCGAGTCACTGAAAACTTCTCTTCTACCCATTTGCGGCAACGCGATGGCGAAATTTCATCCACCCTTTTAATCCTATCTAGCAATGAATCAAAATCGTTAACCACAAAACCAGTCTCACCGTCTTTAACCACTTCTGGAACTGACCCATGAGCAAAGGCCACCACTGGCGTTCCGCAAGCCATTGATTCAATCATTACCAAACCAAAAGGCTCCTCCCAACGAATTGGAAAAACAAAGGCTTTAGCCCGAGAGTAAAGCTCAAGTTTCCTTTCAGGCGTCACCTCACCTTCAAAAACTATCTGCTTGCCATCGATCAAGGGTTTTACCTCATTCTCATAGTATTCCTGGTTTATTCCTGGGTCAATCTTCCCGGCCACAATCATTTTCTCGCCTAAGGCTTTAGCTGCTCTTACCGCTATATCAACTCCTTTCTGATGGGTTATATTACCCAGATAAAGAAGGTAATCATCTTTTTTTTCCGAAAAAGGGAATTTTTCAAGCTGAATAGCGTTGTAAACAACCCCCAAAAAATTCAACCCCGAAAGATTAGAACGCTGTTTTTCGCTAATTGCTACAAAATTGCAGTGCTTAAACTCCTCAAACTGAGGTGTGCCAGGAAGAAGGTAGTCATTATGGAGAGTCGTTACTACCGGCGGCTCAACAAAATCAGCAAAACTTAAACCCAAAACGCCCGCGTGATTATGAATCAAATCAAACTCGCGATGGCGGAAGTAAGCATGATGAGCGTGAGCAAGGTCAAAGGAAAAATCCATTTTCCCGGAAAAAAATCGACCCACTCCAAGAGCCCGAGGAAAAAGGGAGTCAAGCTCAGCCTTAGTTACCGAATCTCCACTAGCAAAAAGAGTCACCTCATGACCTCGATTAACAAGCTCCTCCGTCAATAAGCTTACAACTAACTCTGTGCCACCATACTTTTTTGGCGGCACACTCACCGAAAGCGGTGCTATTTGGGCAATCCTCAATTACCGCTAACCCCCTTTCTTTTGCTCTCAAAGCAGTGATAGATTTTGCAAACCTGACTATAGTTTATGACCATTAATTTATTTTAACTCTAAACCCAAAAAACCAAACAACAATTTTCGGTTAACTTCTAGTAGGTAATGCGGCAAAGGTCCGAATTGTAAGCAAATTTTTTTATTTTTTCACTTTGAAAAACAAGCCTTTGCTCTTTTTCCCTTAAACAAAAAGCAATCAAGAAATCAAAAACAAAATGGTTTTATCCCATTTAATAGAAGACCGAAGTCCACGTTTCAAAAAACTTTAAAAGCATCTGATTCTTTTTTACCTTCTGTTGATTTTTGGTATCCTTTTTCCTATGAAGTTTCCATATTTTGAACTTCTCAAGAAAAGCTGGCAAATATGCTGGAAACACAAAATTCTCTGGGTTTTTGGGCTGTTTGTTCCGGCAAGCTATTCTCTGCCAGTTTTCAGCTTCGACTACAGCTTTCCAAACTTTAGAGAATTTGGAGGCTCAAAGTACTTTTTCAAAAACCAACCTTTAACCAACTTTCTAAAAGACGCAGACAAAGTTTTAAAATTTTCAAAAACTCACCTTTTCTGGATAATTTTCTTTGTTGTCATTTTCTTTGCTCTTATTCTTATTTTTCAAATTTTAAGCTGGCTTTCCAAGCCTGCCCTCATCAAGCTGGTAGAATTAAAGGAAACTCAAGATAAAAACCCCTCGCTTATTGAAGGCTTTCAATGGGGTCAAAAATACTTCTTCCGCTATGTTTTAGCAGGATGGAGTCTTTGGATCCCTTATTTAATGTTGATTTCAATTCCAGGAATTGGCATAATTCTTTCTTTATTGATGCTTTTGAAAAACACCCCCCTTTCCTTAACATTTTTCTTTCTCTTTTTGTTATCGCTTCTTTTTTTAGCTTTTTTGTCTATCCCTTTCTCGCTCATCACCGAACTAGTTCATCGCAAAGTAGTAATAGATGAAAAAAGAGTTTTTGAAGCAATCAAAGAAGGTCTAAAGCTTTTCTTAAAGGAATGGCAGAAAATAATTTTAGTCTGGCTAATCTCCACAGTGATTTCTTTTGTTTTTGGTTTGGCCCTTTTAATCGCATTTATCCCGCTTTTCTTTTTTCTTTTAGGTTCAACATTTTTCTCTATAATTTTAAATGCTAAAGGAGTTGCCCATTTGGTTTTTATTTTGGCAACATCAGTTTTTATCTTTCTTTTTGTTTTGGTTTCGTTATTCGTTAAAGCTATCTCCGGCACTTTACTAACCAACTACTGGACGTTAACTTATATAGAAATACAAAAAGCAAACCAGACATTGCCTCAACCTAGTTTACCTTTAGAACCAAAGACTTAGGGAGGATTGATGGAAAAAGTAAACCTATTAATTAAAAACTGTGCTGTTTTAACAATGAACTCCAAAGAAGAGTTTTTTATTAATGGAGCCATCGCAATAAACAAGGAAAAGATTGTTGCTGTTGGCTCGGTAAGTGAGATCGAAACTTTCTATCAAGGAGAAAAAATTATCGACGGCAATGGCAAACTAGCTCTTCCTGGCTTAATCAACACTCACACTCATGCTGCAATGGTCTATTTTCGTGGCTTAGCTGATGATTTGCCGCTAAAAGATTGGTTAGAAAAGCACATATGGCCTGCTGAAGCCAAGTATGTTAATCCTGACTTTATTCGTAAAGCAATTCGCCTGGCGTGCTTGGAAATGCTCAAAAGTGGCATCACCTCCTTTTGCGATATGTACTTTGCGGAAGATGTAGCGGCAGAAGAAATCGAGAAAATTGGACAGCGGGCTTTTTTGGGAGAAGGCTTGCTTGACTTCCCCACTCCCATTTCAAAAACCCCTGAAGAAGGTTTGAAGAGGACCGAAGACTTTATTTTAAACTTTGGGCAAAGCCAGTTAATCCAGCCTATCGTCTCTCCTCACTCTGTTTATACTTGCTCAAAAGAGCTTCTTCAAAAAGCCAAAAAGCTTGCCGAAAAATACCAAGTTCCACTACACATTCATTTAGCTGAAGAAGCCTGGGAAGTGGAAAAAACTAAAAACGAGTTTGGCGCAACACCAGTTGAATACTTAAATAACCTTGGCTTCCTCGGCGAAAAGGTAAGTCTAGCGCATGCCAACTGGCTGGAAGAAAAAGATATAGAAATTTTAGCCAAAACAAATACGGCCGTTTCCCACAACCCAGAGA
>CALKMS010000139.1 GCA_938091145.1 uncultured bacterium | reverse complement strand
ATGGCGCTGGTCAGCCAAGGGCGGGCCGACATGGCGATGAAGGGGCGTGTGGAGACGGGCGATTTTCTGCGGGCAGCCCTGGACAGGGAATTCGGTCTGCGTGTCGGCCGGCTCCTCTCGCATGTGGGCGTGTTTGAGATAAATAAGGTAGGGAGTGGTTTTGTTTATTGCGTATCAGTTTTTGGGACTACTGGAGCTCGAGAAGGAATCAGTGTTTTTCTTAAACCCTTTTTAAAGCGGGTTAGGGAACAGGTTAAACTTCCTTTAGCAGCTGGTTTTGGTTTTTCTCAACCTTCTCAAATAAAGTCGGTGAAGTTTTTGGCAGATGGCATCATAGTTGGTAGTGCTTTTATTGATGCATTTAATCGGGGAAAAACCAGCGAAGAAAAAATTTCATTTCTAAAAGCTAAAGTTAAAGAGTTAAAAGAGGCTTTATGATGAAGGAACCACTGGATGATAAGTTTACTGGAGGATAAGTTTATAAAAAAATTTTGAAGATTGTCCAAATGGACGATATGCAAGAGTTTTTTAAAGAGTTGTCCTTGAATAGTTGTAAACTTAATGGTTGTTAGCGTTGGGCTTGAATCAGGTTTCCGGGCGGGGCTTGAAGATTTGTGCTTTTTATTTTAATTCTTTTGCTTTTCATTTTTAAAATTTAGGTCAATCCTATAAAATTATTTCCTATGAAAGAAGAGAAAAAGGGTTTTTCTGTGCCGGATGGCCTTTTTATCCGCTGCGGTGTTTGTAAAACTATTTTGTTTCGCAAGGAATTTGAAAAAAACTTCAAAGTTTGTCCGCATTGCGGTTTTCACTATCGTCTCTCGGTTAAAGAGCGGATTGATCTTTTGCTTGACAACAATTCCTTTCAAGAAAAGTTTACAGAGCTGAGAACAGCTGACCCATTAAGTTTCCGGTGCCTTAAAAACTATTCGGAATTGGTGGAAAAATCCGAACAGAAAACGGGGTTAAGAGAAGCAGTGGTGACTGGCGAGGGCAAGCTTGGGGGTATTTCTCTTGCTCTGGCTTTTTTTGATTTTGGTTTTATTGGCGGAAGCATGGGCTCAGTAGTCGGAGAAAAAATAACCCGCCTTTTTGAGCTTGCAGAAGCAAGTAAAAAGCCTATTTTAATGGTGATAGCTTCAGGCGGGGCTCGGATGCAAGAAGGGATGTTTTCCCTTTTTCAAATGGCTAAAACGGTAACTGCTTTGAAAAAATATCAACGAAGGAACTTACCTTACGTTGCTCTTTTTACCAATCCTACAACGGGCGGGGTGACCGCAAGTTTTGCGAGTTTGGCTGACATTATTCTTGCCGAGCCGCAGGCTTTGATTGGTTTTGCTGGCCCGAAAGTTATCGAACAGACAACGGGCAGCCGGCTGCCAAAGGGGTTTCAAACTGCTGAATTTTTAATGAAGCACGGTTTTGTTGATCTTGTTGTTCCTCGTTCTGAACAGAGGGACACTTTGATCAAACTTTTTGATTACTTAATAGGAGGGTAATTGCGGAAGATCTATCTTAGCTTTGAATCAAAAATAAAGAAAATTGAAGAAGAAATCTCTTCTTTGGCTGGGAAGTCAAAAATAACACCGGAGGACGAAAAAAAAATTTTGATTTTGAAAAATAACCTTCAAGCTGAACTCAAAAAAGTTTATTCAAATCTTTCTCCTTTTCAGAGGGTAGAAATTGCGCGTCATCCTCAACGACCAAAAACCATCGATTTTATCCAGGCTATTTTTAGTGACTTTGTTGAACTTCATGGCGATAGGCTTTTTGGTGATGATCCAGCAGTGATCGGTGGCTTGGCAACTCTCGAAAAGCTGAAAGTGATGGTTATCGGCCATCTTAAAGGCAAGGATACTCGAGAAAATATCGAGAGAAACTTTGGAATGCCTCACCCAGAAGGGTATCGCAAAGCGCAACGTTTAATGAAGTTAGCGGCCAGGTTTAATCTGCCTCTAATAACTTTTCTCGATACTCCTGGAGCTTATCCTGGAGTTGGCGCTGAAGAGCGCGGTCAAGCTTGGGCAATCGCTGAGTGCCTAGCTTTAATGAGTGATCTCCCGGTTCCGACTATTTCAATTGGAATTGGCGAAGGCGGAAGCGGAGGCGCTTTAGCTTTCTCGTTAACTGATCGTCTTTACTTGTTGGAAAATGCTTATTATTCGGTAATTACACCTGAAGGATGTGCGGTGATTTTGTGGAAAGAAAAAAGCAAGGCCCCATTGGCTGCTGAAGCTTTGAAGCTTACGTCTTATGATCTTTTAGAGCTTGGTTTAATCGATGGTATAATTTCTGAGCCACCGGGCGGAGCTCATCGTTTTCCTGAACCTGTGTATGAAAAAACCAAAGAGGTTCTTTTATCATCTTTGAATGAGCTTCTAAAACTTGATCGCGAGACGCTGATTACCAAAAGGCAAGAAAAATGGCGCCAAATGGGTGTTTTTACTGAAGGGGATTAGCGATTTCTAGTCTGTTGCCACCTTGTTTTTTTGCTTTAAACAGAGCACTATCCGCCGCTGAAAGCAAGTCCTTGATATTGTTAGCGTGCAGGGGAAAAGTGGAGATTCCAGCACTCATTGTTATTTTGTAAAACTTATTATTACTTGTGTCGCTTTTAAAGCGATACCTTGATACAGCCTGCTGAAGCTTGTTAGCTACAATGGTTGCTTCTTTAAGTGATGTGTTTGGACAGATGATAGCAAACTCGTCGCCGCCGTAGCGAGCAGCAAAATCGCTTAAACGGGTGTTTTTCTTAAGTATCTTCCCAATTTTTTTTAAAGCCTCGTCTCCTTCAAGATGGCCAAAGCTGTCGTTATAATCTTTGAAGTTGTCAAGATCAAAAAGGATTATGCTGAGAAACTTTCCATATCTTTGAGCTTGTTTTAGCTCTTTTTCTAACTGGCTTTTCAGTAACCGGTGGTTGTAAAGGCCTGTTAAATCATCAGTGATGGAGGACTCTTTTACTTGTTGGTGGAGAAAAGCGTTATCGAAACTAATTCCGGCTAAGCTAGCAAAAAGAGTCAAGGATTCCATTTCATCTTTGGAAAGTTCTTTTAATTCATCTTTTAGGCACAATAGATAAGCGCTGATTTGCTCTTTTATCATTAGAGGGAAGAAAATCAAACTGTCCTGTTGAAAAGGCTTTTTCTTGAGTGACTTGTTTCTAAATTCGTTGAATGTTTCTTTTTCTTTGAGAGCCTTTAGAACAAGAGAAAGATTAATTTTTTCTGGATGGTAGCTAAACTCAAAAAAAACTTTTCGGTCTCTGTTATTCAGAAAAAAAATTGAAAAAGAGGAAAGATGAAAAGCTTTTTTTAAAATTTCTGAAAAGGCTTGTTTTCGGTGGTCCAAGTCGAGGTCGGCAAGAAGTGATTGGCTTATATCAAAAAGAAGATTGAGGGTGGAAACTTTATTTTTGAGCGAATCAGACGTTTTTTGAAGCACTTTTTCGTTTTCATGGTATTTATTAGCCAACAATCCGCCGGAAAGGGCAATTACCCAGTAAAAACCTAGCCGGAAAATCGATTGCTCAATAAGCTCGGTGAGGTTGGGGTAAAAATATAGTGAGATTCCAATATCAATAAGGAAAATTATGGAGGCAGAAATCACCCCAGCTGTTAAGCCATAGTAAAAAGCTGGGAGTGTTACTAAAAGGTAAAGACCATAAAGGAATGGACTTTTTGGCCCACCTGTTAAAATAGTGATGAGGGAAAGAGCAACTATGTCGAGAGGAAGCAAGAAGAGGTAAACTTTCTTGAGTTGATGTTTTTTATAGAGGTAAAAATAGGAATAAATGATGATTGAGTATAAAATTATTATTAAAAATAGAAAATAAAGTAAAAAAGAAATTTTCAGACTTACCGGGTTTAGAAAAAGCCACCCTAGGCCGGCCAAAATTGAAACAACCCGAGTTATCAAATAAACTAAGTCATCTTGTTTAATAGGCGAGGGAGTTTCGGCTATCTTTTGAGACCACTTTTTTAAAGGATAATTTTTAATAATACCAACCCCCCTTGTTTATTATTATATAACGGTCGTCAATCAGAATTTAGCAAGGGCTGGTCCAAAAATTGTCGAATTTTTACTTTTTTAAGTATTTCAGAAGCCAATTTCGGCAAATTTCTTTTAACTGA
>CALKMS010000138.1 GCA_938091145.1 uncultured bacterium | reverse complement strand
GGATGCAGCTTTCTTTGTCGAATTGAAGACGGTACTCACTGTCTAGTTTAAAAGCAGAGACAGGGCAGAGGGAGACACAAAGCCCACAGTCGACGCAGTTTTCTTGGTCAACGTCAATGTCACGAGCTAAGGGCTTAACTTCAACCTCTTGTTCTTCAAGAAACTTGATACCCTCTTCAATTTTTTCCTTTGGACCCTCAATCTCTAATACCAAGTGACCACTTTCGCCAGGTTCGACCTGAGCTCTCAAGATGTTAATTATCAGATCGTAATCTTTAACTAAGCGATAGGTTATTGGCTGAGTTACATTTCGAGGAGAAAAGCCCAAAACAAACTTTTTTTTCATTACAACCCCTCCGTTCCAGTTATGATTTCAAGAGGTTTAAAGGTAGTGTCAGTTGGTAAAGGTTCAACCATAGGGGAAAGAAAAAACTTTCCGCCTTTAATCCAGTCTTTAAGTATTTGGGCAATCTCTCTTGAACGAGCGTAACTCGTGATAGAGCCCGTTGGGACTTTCTTTCCATTTATTTCTACTGATCCACTTCTTAGCTGAGCATAGTTTACTTTTTTTACTACTGGCCGAGAACGAGAGGGAACTGAATAGTCTAAAATAACGGTTTCAATTTCCTCGTCACTTATTCCGGTAGCTTGAGCTAACTCTTCATCGAGAATGGGAATAGGGATGCCAACTCCTACATACAAGCTCACTCCGTAGCCTTCAAAAGTTGAAGCTTTTAAAAACCGCGGGCTCATCTCTTTTAAGTTTCCAATTAGCGCTAAAGTGCCGGCTGGTCCAATCGGTATGTTGTGCTGGTTGCGCTCTTTTTTTGGATTGTGTTGCGTTCCAACCCATGCTACATAACCGATTCCTCCCCCCAAAAAGATACGGGTACCGATGCCAATTGTTCGATAAAAAGGATCGTTTAAAAGAGGCGAAAGCTGGGAAGAGGTTGAATAAGTAACATTTCCGTAGCGAGGAAGAAGGACTCCCATATAAGTATAGATAATTTGAGGAGAGGAGTTAGTGGCCGCTGCATAGTTTTGATATGCATTGCGAGGATTAAAAAGGTAAGCTTCGTTTATTGTTTCTTTATTGAAATAGGTTTTTATTTCCTTTCCGGGGTAGCAATCTGAAGGCTTAGGGGAGAAGGCCTCAAGCTTGAGCAATCTACCTTTTACGAAGTCTTCAATTACGTGAGCGCCTCCGTACTCTAACCCCTTGTTTAAAGACTGTTCAGTAACGCCCAAAAAGACATCAACAGCAGCTAAACCTCCGTAAAAAGGTACATTGTTGATGGTTCCTTGGGCTATTTTGGTGGGGGGTTCGGCGTGGCCAAAGTTAAAGAATGCACCACTTGAGCACATTGGACCGAAAGTGCCGGTGGTTACCACATCCACTTTTTTAGCTGATTCTTCTACACCTTCTTTTTTAACGATTTCTGTCATTTCTTCGGCTG
This sequence comes from uncultured bacterium, assembly GCA_938091145.1. GTDB lineage: Bacteria > Actinomycetota > Aquicultoria > SKW223 > CALKMS01 > CALKMS01. Next base: position 7,241 of record CALKMS010000138.1, on the reverse strand, counting down.
TCACCACCACCGCTTCACCTTTTTTAATTTTTTCGTTTATCTCTTCCAGGGTTCTTGTAGTTTTCCCCATTTAATTCCCTCCTTTAGCTGTGCATTCAAAATTTAAGAAATTATTGCAAACTGGGCAAAAGTCGCTAAAATCTAAAAAACCCATTCACCACAGTTGTAACAAGCCATTTTTGCACCTCCTGAGAAAAAGTTTTTAGATTCATTTTTTGGGCAGGAGGCGCATTAATGGTAAACCCCCCGCTGAACTAATACCAGCTAAGACTCGAGCATTTTTTATTTTATTTTTGAGGTTAAATATGGTAGATTGGAGCATTAATTTTCTCCTCTTGCTCTTGAGCGAGCTCAGAAAGTGTTTTAGACTTCAGGTAGCTTTCAATTTTCTTTTTCAGTCCTTTCCATATTTCTCGAGTAGCGCAAAAGAGAGAGCGTTCGCAAAGATCAGCTTGTTTTAAACAGTCAACTGGAGCCAAACTTCCTTCAAGTGCTTTGACAATCTCATAAAGGGTGATTTTTTCAGCTGGTCGTGCTAAAACATAACCTCCTCGAGCCCCTCGTTGGCTTAAAACCAATCCATTGGCTTTAAGGTGTCGGAAAAGATGTTCAAGATATTTTTCAGAAACCCCTTCTTTTTCAGCAATCAGACTCAATTGCACAGGGCCATCTTTTTGGCTTAGAGCTAACCTAACCATTGCTCTTACTCCGTACCTTGCTTTAGTCGATAGCCTCATCTTAATTCCTACTAAATCTAGAGGAAAACTATAATTAATTAAAGTTAATTTGTCAACCCATTTTTAACTGCTATTTTATGCCGATGGTCAGTCAAAAAGCGGGCAGGAGATCTAATAAATTTCCAGAATTATTTCTTAAAGTCATCGGGATTAATTTTTTCTAAAAATTCTCGAAACTTTTCAACTTGGATATCTTCGCCCTCTTCGGCAACAATCGAAGCCTGTTCGAGAACTTCTTCTGCTACATAAATTGGCACTCCAAAGCGAACTGCAAGGGCAATAGCGTCCGAAGGTCGAGAATCAATTTCAATTTCCTCGTTTTGAAAAGAGAGGTTAAGCCGAGCATAAAAGGTTCCGTCTACTAAATCATTTATAATAACCCGCACTAACCGAGCATCGAGCATTTCCAAGGTAGTCTTTAGTAAGTCATGGGTTAGGGGGCGACTGGGTTTTATACCTTGGAGTTCCATTAAGATAGAAGTAGCTTCGAATTGACCTATCCAAATAGGCAGGTAGTAATGAGATTGTAGATCTCTCAAAATAACTACCGGTTGGTTAGAAACAATATCTAAATTTATTCCATGAACTAACATCTGAAGCATTTTAAATCCTCCCTAATTCAGTATATCAAAGTTTTAAATTAACTCAAGTCAATAAGATTTTACTTCTTTTTTTGTTTCTTTCTCTATTTCTTTCTTTAATTTCTCAAGCGATTTGAGGATTTTCTCGGCTTCTGATTGCTTTCCAGAGTTTTTTAAACTTACATACATAAGCTGATAAATGGCGAGCTTTTCTCTTTTGTCTTTGGCCAGAATTAAAGCTTTTTGGAGGTAGGGGAAAGCCTTTGAATATTGCCTGGTTAAAATTAATAACTGCCCTAAGTTGAAATTGAGCTTAGCGGATTTGGGATTAAACTTAACACCCTCTTCAGCGAACTTAATGCTTTCTTGAGGTTGCTTAAACATATAGAGCATATAGCTGCCAACGTAGTAAGCATCAACCCATTTGGGATCAAGCCAGGTTATTATTCGATAGTAAGGTATGAGCTCTTGTTCTCGAGCGAGGTCACCATAATATTCGTGATGAATCCGATCCACTTTTAGCCAAAGGTAAGCAGCTGCGACGGTTCGCAAGCTACCAAGAAACTTCCAGGCGTTTTGACCAGCTTTCAATGGTAAAGAAGTAGTTACCAAACCAATTTGGGCACGCTTATTATAAAGGGCTTTCTGAGAAAGCGAGAGAAGGATTAGTAAGGCTATTAAAGCAATAACCAAGGTCAAATTGATTTTTTTGTTCATCTAGAGCTCTCGTTGATTAAATATTAAAATGGCAGCTAAAAGATAAAAAGTCGAAAAGAGCAGCCCGTAAACAAAAGTTAAGCCATAGTAAGAAAAGGGTATGGAAACTCCATGAGCTAAAGGATCGCTCAAATTGAAGCTTTCAAGCGAGGGGAAAAGTAGAGCCAGGAATTTGAACCAGGCAAAAAGTTCGACGAGCTGCTCGCGAGCGTGGCCAATAAAGTAAAAAGTTATGGTTAAAAGCACGGTTATAGTTGGAGTGGCAAGAGTGGAGATTAAGAAAACAAAAGCAGAAAGGACGGAGGCTTCGAGAAAACCTAGCGTAACACCCCAGAAAATTGCAGGCTGCCAGCGATTAAAATGAACAAAGTTGAGTAGAAAAATTGCAAGGGAAGCTATGACTGCTGAGATAAAGAGAGAGATTAAGACACCGAGATATTTTCCAATAATTACTTCGGACCTCTTAATTGGCTTGGAAAGAATTTGGTAGATGATTTTTCTTTCAATATCGGCTGGGAGTTGGTTGGTCGAAAGGGCAGTTGCTAAAATGGCGAGGAAAAGCGAAGTGAAGCCTAAAGAAAAGTCTAAAAATAGCTGTTGCTTTACCCCGATATTAAAAGAAGGCAAGTTTGGGATAAGAATAACTAAAAGGAAAAGCAAAAAAATAAGAAAGTAAAAAGTACGGCGGCGTAAAATTTCTTGAAAAGTGTATAAAGAAATTGCTTTAATTGCCATAACCGGCTACTGTCTCGATAAAAATTTCTTCCAAACTGCCACCAGGTTTTATTGAAATTATTTGACAGCGCTGCTTAATTAATTCTCTCACTAAATCATTGGTTTTGGAAGAAGGAGTTTCAACGGTAAAGACAGCGCCGTCTTGGCTGGTTTTGGCAGCCAATTTTTTGATGGAAGCTGGCAATTTTTTATTTGGCGATTTGAAGTGGATTTTCACCTTTTCCCTTTCTCTCAATAATTCTTCAGTTAAGCCTGAAAGAACTAGCTTTCCCTTATGGATTATGGCTATCTGGTCACAAAGCTTTTCCACTTCAGTCAGGAGATGAGAAGAAAGGAGAATGGTTTTCCCCTCTTTTTTTAGCTTTAAAAGAAGGTTTCTGATTTCTACCTGCCCCACTGGGTCAAGACCAGAGGTAGGTTCGTCAAGGATTAAAAGGGAAGGATTGTTTAGCAAGGCTAAAGCGAGTCCAAGGCGCTGCAACATCCCTTTTGAGTATTTGCTTAAGGGAAGGTGGCTTGTTTCTTCTAACCCAACTTCTTCCAATAGATGAAAACTTCTTTTCCTTATTTCTGATTGATTCATCCTAAAAAGCTGGCCGTAGAAATTGAGGGTTTGAAGGGCGTTGAGGCTCAAGTTAAAATAAGGTTGTTCGGGCAAGAAGCCAATTTTACCGCGCACCTGGTAATTATAATGGTCTTCGCCAAAAATTCTGATTCGGCCGCGGTCAATTTTAATTAAATTGAGGATGGCTTTTATGGTGGTGGTTTTGCCGGCGCCATTTGGGCCGAGAAGTCCGAAAGTCGAACCTTCAGGTACGCTTAAATAAAGGCTGTCAACAGCTTTAATGGGTGTTCGCTTAAATCCCAATTTGTAAGTTTTAGTAAGTTCTTCAAGATAAAGAGCTAGCATAATTTTTCTTAATTTTCTTAAAATTCCTTAAAATTACAGTTTAATTGTTGTGTTATATTATAACAGGTTAAGCTTGAAGGCAGGAGAAAAGTTCTTTAAAGTTTCAGGATGGAAATTTTTAAAATGGGAATAGTTGATTTCCACACTCATATTTATCCCGATGAAGTCGCTGAAAAAGTCCTCTCTAACCTGGAGAAACATTATGGTGTTGAAAGGAAAGCTGAGGCAACTTTAGCAGGTCTTTTAAGTTCAATGCAGAAAGCTGGGGTAGAACAGTCGGTTGTTTTGCCGGTGGCTACCCGCCCGGAGCATCTTTCAAACAATCTTTGGTACGCTGAGCTTAGGAAAAAATCAATGGGGAAAATTATTCCTTTTGGTAGTTATCATCCTGAAGCAAGTCTTGAGGTGGTTGAGGCTTTTTCCGAAATGGGGCTTTCTGGCTTAAAAATTCAGCCAAATGCCTGGAAGATGGAGCCGTCAGATCCCAGGCTCTTTCCCCTCTACAAAAAAGCTCAAGAAATGGGGTTAATCATTGTTTTTCACGCTGGCGATGAAGAGGGAGGCAAAGCGGGCGAGTTTTCCCACCCCTCAATGTTTGTTCCCGTTCTTAAAAAGTTTCCCGGGCTTATAGTGGTTCTGGCTCACCTTGGGGGTTATCGGCGCTGGTCAGAAACGGACGCCTTACTTTCTTTTCCTCAGGTATTTTTTGATACTTCTTATACCCTTCACATTTTGGGAAGGGATAAGTTTCTTTCTTTAGTAGAAAAAATTGGCGAGGAAAGAGTTTTGTTTGGAACCGATTTTCCTTTTCGCGATCAAAAAGAAGAAAAAGAAACCCTTATTTCCTGGATAGGAGAGAAAAGCTCAGTTTTTCAAGCCAATGCTCAGAAAATCTTAACGGGAACTAAAGCTCCTTAATATCGTCTCGCTGATGGCTTTAACCAGCAAGGGCGAGTCATTAAGAGCGGGAACCCGATAAAAGCCGAGACCTAATTCTTCAGCCTGGTTTTTGGCTTCAATGTCCAGATCGTAAAGAGTTTCTAAATGGTCAGCAATGAAACCTAAGGGCACAACCAGCAAAGCTTTTTTCCTTTCTTCCGCCGCTTTTTTAAAAATAGCTTTTAGAGAAGGAACCAACCAGCCCTCTTTTTTTCCACTTTGAAAAGCTATTTCACCTTTTTCGCCAAGGATTTTTTCCAGTTGGCTGACGGTTTTTTTAATTGTTGTCAGGTATTCAGGAAAAGCTTCAGCGGTTTTTAAAGGAAGGCTGTGAAAGCTAAAGACTATTTTAGTCTGAGTCTGGTAATCTTTTGGGATCCTTCCTTTTGCTTCAGCAATTTTTTCTTGCCAGGCTTGAAAAAAACTGGGGTGCTCGCTCCAGTTGTCGATAAAAAGAGCCTGACCGGAAAAATTGACTTCTTTTAAAAGCATTCTTATTTTTTGAAAGTAACCGCTTGAACCGTAAGGCGAAGGGAAGGGGGAGAGGCTGACTAAAAAAAGTTGATCAGGGTTAAACTCTGAAATCTTGTTTAGAGCTTGGCTAAAACTTGGCTCACAGTAGCGATAAGCTAACTCTAGGAGTAAATCCTTTTCTTTAAGTCTTCTTTTGAGGTAGTTTTCAACCATTTCCTTTTGTCTTTGAGAGATTTCTAAGTAGGGGGAGCCGCCAATGGCTTGGTATTTATTTTCGACTTCCGCTAACGCTTCTTCCGAAAGCTCTCGACCGGAGATTTCCCAGACCAGGTTTTTAACAAAACTTTTAACTTCTTTCGGTGAGCTTGGTGCCCCGTAGCCAAGGAGGAGGACAGCAACTTTTTCCATTCCCTTTAGTTTTGACTGAATTGGTGGACCACCTCAACCAGTCTTTTAGCGTTTTCTGCTGGAGTTTGAGGCAAAATTCCATGTCCTAAGTTGAAAATATGGCCGGGTTTTCCATGGGCTTTCTGAAGAACTTCTTTCGCTTTTTCTTCCACTACTTCCTTTTCAGCCAGAAGGACAATCGGGTCAAGATTTCCCTGGATGGCCACTTCCCCTAAGATTTCCCAGGCAACATTCAGTTCAATATGCCAGTCAACACCGTAAACTGTCGCTTCGGTTTCCTTAATCAAGTGAAGATAAGTTGAGGCACCATTAGCAAAATGGATAATGGGAACTCTTTCCTCTTTTAAAGAAGCAATCAATTTTTTAGAAAAAGGCAAAACATATTTTTGATAGTCGGAGGGAGAAAGGGCGCCAGCCCAGGATTCAAAAATCTGAACAGCTTGAGCCCCTGCTCTAATCTGAGCTTTCAAATATTTTTCGGTTGTCCGGGTGACTTTTTCTAAAAGAGAAGAAAAGAGTTGAGGCTGGTTGTACATTAGCTTTTTTATTTCAGCAAAGTTTTTACTACCGCTGCCTTCAACCAGATAGCTGGCAACGGTAAAGGGTGCGCCCGCAAAACCAATTAAAGCAATATGGGGGGGAAGTTCCTTTCTTAAAAGCTTAATTCCTTCAAGCACAAAAGAAAGTTCTTCTTCTGGTTCGGGGATTCTAAGGGCTTCAACTTCTTTTTCGGAGCGGACTGGTGGAGACAAAACCGGCCCTTTTCCTTCAAAAAAATCCAACTTAATACCCATAGCTTCGGCCGGAATTAAAATATCGGAAAAGAGAATAGCCGCATCAACCCCAATTAACTCTACTGGCTGTTTGGTTATTTCAAGAATTAGTTCAGGCGTTTTGCACATCGTTAAGAAGGAGTATTTTTCCCTGATTGCGCGATACTCTTTTAAATAGCGCCCCGCTTGTCTCATAATCCAGATTGGGGTGTAAGGAGTTTTTTCTCTCCGACAAGCTTTTAGAAAAATCGGCTCCAAATCGCTCCTCCTTTGTTAGTTGTTATCTTGCTAAATTCCATGCTTACCTGAAGTTTAATTAGCTTATCATAAAACTTTCTTTTTTGCTTTGCCATCGTGCTTTTTAAATTAAAAAGCCCGAAATTTCTCTAAAAAAGCTATAATTTAAAAAATCTTTAAAAAATTAAGGAGGGTAAATGCCGTCTTTTGATATTGTTTCCAGAGTGGATTTTCAGGAAATCGACAATGCTATTAACATTGCCTTAAAAGAAGTCAGTCAGCGGTTTGACTTAAAGGGAAGCAATTCGGTGATTAAAAGAGAAAAAGAAGAAATAGAAATAAACTCTTCTGACGATTACAAAGCTAAGGTTGTAGCTGATTTGTTAAAAGATAAGCTGGTTAAGAGAAAAGTGCCCTTAAAAAATCTTATCTTTTCGCAGCCCCAGCCGGCCGCTGGCGGAAGGGCAAAAATCAAAGCTCAAATTGTTCAGGGAATTTCAACAGAGAAGGCAAAAGAAATAATTAAGGAGATTAAGAAGATGGGGTTTAAGGTTCAGGCGCAAATTCAAGGAAGCCAGGTCAGAGTGAGCGGCAAAAAAATTGACGATTTACAAAAGTGCATTGCTCACTTAAAAGGGAAAGACTTTGGCCAGGCTCTTCAGTTTGTCAACTACCGCTCTTGATAAGGTTTTCCTATCTTCACTCGGGCAAAACAGATCCTGGCTTCAAA
>CALKMS010000137.1 GCA_938091145.1 uncultured bacterium | reverse complement strand
TCTTTTTTTTGTTCCTGCTAAGGATGCCAGCATTCCCAATATTGTAAAAAAAGAAGAACTTTCGCTGGCAAACTCTTTTTCCTATGCCACCACTCAGCTTACCATGCTGATAGGTTTGAGTTCAGGAGCAACAATCTTGCTCGTTGTTCGTCAGTTGGTAGACCGTTTTAAAGTTGTTCAGCTTCCATTTCTCGGGAAAGTCGCTAGTCAGTTTGTAGGGCCACACGCTACCTTTGTTCTCGATTCAGTTACTTTTTTAATTTCCGCTTTTATTCTTTTTTTTGTTGTTTTGCCAAGAAACAAAAGGGAATTGACAGCTGAAGTCACTGAGAGCGTTTTTTCTTTCAATCTAAGCTACTTTCGTGCGTACCCGCGTCTTCAGGTAATGATGAAAAATCTTGCTTTGGCTTTAATCGGTGGTGGAAGTTTGCTGGCTGTGGGGGTTGCTTTCGCTGAACAAGTTCTTGGGGTCGGAAGGGAGGGGGTTTCGCCAATTCTGGCTATTCTAGCGGCAGGGATGTTTGGGGGTTCTTTTTTTGTCACAAGAATGGAAAAAAATTTTAGCTTAGAACATCAGTTTGCTTTCTTTCTTTTTCTTTTTTCTCTGGCTTATTTTCTTTTTTCATTTGTTCACTATTATGGAGTGACGGTGCTCAGTAGTTTTTTAGGCGGCATTTCATTAAGCGGCGTCTGGATTTCGGGTTATACCTATATTCACCAGAAGGTAGCTGACGAAAATAGGGGGAAAGTCTTTGCTGCTCTGGAAATGGTAATCCGAGTGTGTTTAATTTTTTCTTTAATTTTTTCCGGGCTTTTTGCCGATTTGATTGGCAACCGCCTGGTTGATTTTTTCGGACATCAAATTCAAATTAACGGTTCTCAAGCAGTAATGGTTTTGGGAGCAATATTTGTTTTTATTGCTTCTCTCAATACCTGGTATACAATCATGAATGAGGAAGGATGAAAAAAATTATTACTCCTTTAAGTGTGGAGACGGTTGAAATCTTGAAGGCAGGAGATGAGGTTCTGCTCTCAGGGGAGGTTTTTACTTTACGGGACCGTACCCATGCTCTTATTTATGATTTAATTAAAAGAGGGAAGAAGCCTCCTTTTAATTTCAAAGGAGCAGTTGTTTTTTACGCCGGACCGGTTTTTGCCCCCGATCGACAGACAGTTGTGGCTATTGGACCAACCACCAGTAAAAGGATGGATATTTTTACTCCATCTTTTCTCAAATTAGGGGTTAGAGGGATGATAGGTAAGGGTCCGCGGGGAGATAAAGTTATTGAGGCGATCAAAGAAAATAAAGCAGTCTATTTTGCTGCCCCAGGTGGTGTTGCTGCTTTTCTTTCCCGTTTTATAAAAAAGGCCGATTTGATATCTTATCCAGATTTAGGCCCCGAAGCAGTTTATCGACTTGAAATTGAAGATTTTCCATTGGTAGTCGCAATTGATTCTGATGGTCAAAGTATTTTTTCTCAGTGGGGAAAACCTCATTTAACTGAGGAGAATTCATGAAGTATTTTATTACTTTTGAAGGAGTCGAATTTTCTGGCAAGTCAACTCAGGTCAAGAAGGTAGCTTCTTTTTTGCGGAGAGAGGGCTTTGAGGTGGTTGAAGTTTATGAGCCTGGCTTTACAAAATTAGGAGAGAAAATCAGAGATTTGTTGCTTCACTGTCGTAACATTTCACTTTCGGCTTTGGCAGAACTTTTTCTTTTTGAGGCGGCGCGGGCTCAACTGGTAATTGAAGTTATTAAGCCGGCTCTCGATGAAGGCAGAGTAGTGGTTTGCGACCGCTTTACAGACTCAACTCTGGCTTACCAAGTTTATGGCCGAGGACTAAAAAGAGAATTAGTAGAAGAGTTAAACAAGATAGCGACTCAGAATCTTGAACCCGATTTAACCTTTTATTTAAGAGCTCCACTTGAAGAAATTTTGAAAAAGAGGCAGATAAAAGAAAGTCTCGATCGATTTGAAAAGGAGAGTTTCGAGTTTCATCGTCGAGTAGAAGCTGGTTACGAATCATTAGCAAAAGAGTTTCCGGAAAGAATAGTGGTTATTGACTATGGAAGTGTTGAGGAGGTTTTTCGACAGCTGGCAGCGGTTTTAAGAGAGAAATTAATAGAAAAGCAGCTTAGATGAACCAAAGGGTTGTTTCTGGTCTGCCAGAAGTTTACCTCAGTCCTGAGCTTTCAAAATTCTTTGAAGGCTTTGTTCGACGAGATTTTCAAAAAGCCTATTTGTTGGTGGGATCAGCCCTTTCCGATAAAAAGAGAGCGGCTTTAAAGATAGCGGCTCTTCTTAACTGTTCATTCGGGGGTTGTGGAGGTTGTATTTCCTGTCGAAAAGTTTTAAAGGGAGTTCATCCTGATCTGCTTTATGTCTTTCCAGAGGGGAGTGAGATTTTAATTGACCAGGTGAGGACTTTGAGGGAAGCAATTGAGCTTGCTCCTTTTGAGGGGAAAGTAAAAGTAGTTTTGATTGAAGAAGCTGAAAAGTTTAACCAGGAGTCAGGAAACGCAATGTTGAAAATACTTGAGGAACCTCCTCCAAGTGTTATTTTCTTAATGCTAGCAGAAGATGATACTCAAGTTTTACCTACTATTCGCTCTCGGGCTGAGGTAATTCGTTTTCCAGATGTCCCTCGAGAGTGTTTGATTGCCCGGCTGGAGAGAGAAGGAATTCTCAGGGATGAAGCGCGGTTAGTTTTCGGTTTTCGAAACAGTTTCGAAGA
>CALKMS010000136.1 GCA_938091145.1 uncultured bacterium | reverse complement strand
CAAACTCATTCACCCCTCAAATCAAAACCAATCTCTTTCAGTTTATTCGCTAAACTGAGGTAATCAACCAAAGAAAGATTTTCGGCTCGAACATCCAAATTTAAAGAAAGTTCGGACAAGACTGCTTTGACTTCATTTGCTGAACAGTTAAAACTCCCTACAAGATTGTTAAGAAGTTTTTTTCTCCGGTGGCTAAAAGCTTTTTCGACCAAAAATTTAAAAAAAGGATAGTCTATCGGCGGTAACTTCTTTTTGCGCTCCAACCTGACCAATGCTGACTTCACTCTAGGAACAGGCTGAAAAATTTCTCTGGGAAAGATTCTCAATAAATCCACCTCAGCAAAGTAACTGATTTTTAGGGTGTAAGCGCCATATTCTTTAGTGGCTGGAGGCGCTATCATTCTTTGAGCAACTTCTTTTTGAACCATCACTAGGTAATTTTTTATTTCGGGATAACTTTCAAGAAAATTAAGGATTAAAGTGGAAGCGAGATTATAGGGCAGGTTTGAAACCATCTTCTCAGGAAAAGGAATTCCTTGAAAAAGCTCGTAAAGGTTGGTTCTCAAGGCATCTGCCTGAAAGACCACTACTTCAGGCGTGTTTTTAAAACGTTCGTTTAAAGCGGTAACCAAAGCCGAATCAACTTCAACTGCATAAACTTTTTTTGCTTTTTTAACTAGCTCAGCAGTTAAAACTCCTTGACCGGCTCCTATTTCTAAAATTATCTCTTCTTTCTTTAGGTCCGCCTGACGAACAATGTAGACTAAAGCATTTTTATCAACTAAAAAGTGCTGACCTAACCACTTTTTTGGCTTAATCTGGGAAAAACCATCCAAATTTGACCTGAACCGTTTTATTTGAGAATAAAAACTTTAACCTGCCGATGACCAAACCTCCGGGCTTGTTTAGGACTGTCAAAACAAAGATCTATTCGGTTACCTTTAATCTTTCCACCCGTATCAGCAGCCACGGCGTAACCATAGCCCGGAATATAAAGGCGCGTACCAAGAGGAATCACGCGCGGATCGACAGCCACCACCCCGTAAGTTGCCCTTCTTCCTGTTGAAGTTCGATAGCCGCAACCATAACCAGGAACATAGGCAGTTGCCCACATTAAAAGACATCGCGAACCCCTAGCTACGGCCACCCTAGCAGCAAAAGAATAACTTCTTCTCGGCCTAACTTTTTTTCTGCCCCCTACCAAAACAATCCGACTTAACGGCTTTTTGGCAATTTTAGTAGATATGATCTTTCTAGCAATTTCTTTACCACCAAGGTAAGTAACTTTAAAAGTTTGGACAGCAAGTCCTTTCTCTCCAGGAAACTTAATTATTTTCTTCCCTTGAGAAAGTCTTGGGTTTACGGTTTTAAGGACTTTGAAAGGAACTGGTGTCTTAAGCTTAATAATCTTAACAATTAGATGATTGATCTTAATCTCTAAACCAGGATAAACCAACGAGCTTTCTCGGGGAGAGATTTCATCCCTGGAAGGTTCGTAAGCAATATTTAATTTTTCTAAAACATCTTTTACTCGAAGAGCAGCTAATTCGACTTCGGTTGATTTTCCATCAACTACGAGCCTTATTTTCTTTGCTTTTATTATTGTTACTTTTAAACCATCTCTAATGCTTTCGTTAATTCCAGGTTTAATAAAATCTTTTCTTTTTAAAGTTAAGTTGTTTTCTTCGAGCAGTTCGCCTACGGTTTTAGCCTTTGTTTTCAAGTAGTAGGGCTTGCCATCGATCACCAAAACAACATTCTTGCCTGCCCAAGCAGAACCAATTAAAGCCACCAAAAAAACAAAGGCTAAACCGGCCAGAAGTAATCTCTTCTTCCAGTTTGGCGACCGAAGAAAACCTTTCAACAATAGCACCACTCCTTCGGTCATATGTCAAAGAACGCTGGGGGAATTTTACCAGAAAATCAGCAAAACGCAAGCTTATAAATTTTTCTGCCAAATCAAGCAAGACATTTCACGACTTTGCTCCCGCACGATTTTTCGCTATTCATTTTCAACCTTAAAGACAATCGAGCCACGGCAGAATCGGCAAGCTTGTGCAAAGTGGTGGTTTTTTGCTTTCAACTACTCTCAGCTCCGCTTTAATAACCACCACACTCCCTAAATATTCGCAATTCAAAAAGAAACAATGTTTTGTTTTCTTTTATAACTTATTCCTTTTCTTTGATCGCTTTTTACCCAGCTTTTCCTTTTTCTTCTAAACCAATTTGCTCTACTAAATTTTTTTCTCCAAAACAAAGAACAAAAATGGTGTTAAAAACTGAACTCTCAAAAAGAACAAATAAAAAAAGAAAATAAAAAATGCCAACACTCATATTTTCACTTCTTGCCAAAGCTGCTCAACTATTTTTTTACTCTCAATGAGATACTGACGATACTCAGAAAAAACTTCCAAAGTTATCTTCCCCTGATAGCCAACTTTTTTCAAAGCCTTGATTATGTCCTTCCACCTGATGTTTCCCGCTCCCACCGGAAGATGTAAATCTTGAGTCCCCCCAAAATTATCCGAAAAATGAACATGCATTAATCGATCAGAGAATTTTTCTAAAAAAACGAAAGTCCGATTAGTTGAGCTAAAGAGATTAGCATGCGCCACGTCCAAATGAAAACCAAGTTCGGGAAGTGCACTAAAAAGCTTTGCCAAGGGCTCCGGGCGAGCGAAAGGTCCGCGGAAATGTTCAACCATCAAGCTCATCCCTAAATTTTTAGCTTTTTCAATTAACTCAGCTAAGCTAGCTAAGTTCAACTCGATAATTTTCTTTTCGGAAATGAGTTGAGTGCCCCCATCTAAGTGCACGTTAACAAGCTTCGCTCCAACTTCACCCAAAAATTCAATGCATTGTTCGAGTTCCCAACAAGCTGCTCTGCGAATCCCTTCCACAGGCGAACCAATAGGTAAAGCAAAAAAAGTATGGCCAACAATGTCTAACCCAGCTCTTTCAATGGCCTCCCTAACTTTTTTAGCCTCAAGCTGATTGTAGTAAGTGCCAGGTGGTTCAACTGTCAACTCAATAAAATCAAAACCGTTCGTAGCAATCCAATCTATTTCTTTAAAAATATCAATGCGAGGATCATTCATGACTCCGATTAACATTTTTTACTCTCTTTTTGTGGGAGCGATTTAAGCAAACTAAACGCGCTTTTCAACTCCTCGGCTTTAGCTTTAGGATGAGCCTCTATGACCATCAAAACTTTTAAGGAAAAATAAGGAATGATTTTTCCCCAATCAACCTCTCCCGTGAAGGGAGCAAAATGATCTTCCAAGCCTCTAACATCATGAAGGTGAAGACCAAGAAGCTTTCTTTTGAACACTCTCAAATATTCCTCATTCTTAGGCAATCCAAGCCTGGCGTTAATTTCAGCATGCCCAACATCATGCCAATAGTAAAGTTTTGACCCTTCAAATTCAAAAAGCAAATCATTAATCTCATAAAAAGAAGGTATTTCGTAAAAATGGCAACGATTTTCAATCCCTAAAAAAAGATCGTAGCGCTCTGCCAATGATAAAAGTCGGTCTAATGCAAGTTTTACCCTGTCAAGGAATGGAGGAGCAAGTTCTTCCCTTTTTTTCAAAAGCAACGCCGGTATCAATGGATAACCGTCATCTCCTGGTAATTTTGTTAAACGTCGATAATATTCTTCGCCCTCCTTGAAGTTGACTTTCCCGAGATGTAAAACCACTACTTGGGATCCTAAATCTATAGCCTCTTGCATTGTTTTAACAGTGTAAGTCACAGCTCTCTCCCACTCTTCCCTGTCCAAGCTAGATAAAGAAAAGACATCGCCACCTGGCGCGGGTGAAATATCTGGCCAAGGAAGAAAATTATGAACGCTGGTAACTTCAATATTTTTTTTCTTTAAAAAGGGTTTCAGCTCATTTAAATACTCTTTTTTCAGGCGGTAATCTACTTCAACCGCATTTACATTCAACCTTTCAAGAGTATCAATTAATCTTCCTGGTGAAACTTTTTGAACCTTAAACCAGCCAGTTGAAAGTGCTAACTTCAAACTTCAGTTTCCTCCTCAATCCAACTTAAAAAATCGGGATTCCCGCCACTTATCGGCAAAAACAAAATCGCCGGCACCTCATAACTATGAACTTTTTTTATCTCTTCAACTATTTTCTCCTTTAGAGATGCCTGAGTTTTAGCAATCAGACTAACTTCTTCATCAGAAACCAAATCGCCTTTCCACCAATAGTAGGAAAAAATTTTTGGGATAATGTTGACACACGCCGCCAACCGCTTTTCAACCAATAGCCGGCCAACTTTCCGAGCTTCCTTTAAATCAGGAAAAGTTAAATAAACAACTATCACATCAGCTACTCCACTCATGCTTTAAAACACCCATCCTTTCTGCTATTCTTAGATTGTGAAAAAAAACAAAAACAACGCAAATTATAAGTATAAAGGAAAAAAAAGGCTTAGTAAAAAACCGAGCACGGGCTGGCAGTCTCTTATTGCTTTCTTACTGCCTTTTTTCTTCTTTTCCTCTACTTTCAACCTTCACCCGAGAATAACTTTAGCTGAGCCAGCCAAAGCTTTAAAAGGAGTCGTTTTTCTCAACTCTGAAAAAAAGTTTCTGCCCGCTCACCAGGGAATAGTAGAAAACCGAAAGATTTTGCCCGCTTACCTTCTTCCTCCTGGTAAACTCAAAATTGGTGGCAAAATTTTTTATAAAGGAAGTCGAAAAAACAAAAAAATCGCTTTAACTTTCGATGATGGTCCAACAAAATTAACACCCAAA
>CALKMS010000135.1 GCA_938091145.1 uncultured bacterium | reverse complement strand
TATGTCAAGGGCAGCATCAATTCCTGAGGAAACGATGCCGGCCTCAACAGTCACTGTTGTTGCCTGAGAAAAGCTCGGCCGATTGTTATACCACTCCGGGGCAAAATCAGTGTCATAATTTAAATTGTAAAACAATGGGTCAAACTTAACTTTATAATTCCCCGGAGGGACACCTTTAATCAAATAATGGCCATCCGACTCAGTAAAACCCCTACTTACTTCCTTACGGTTGCCATTTAAAATCGAAACCATAACTTCACTTAAAGGTGTAGCGTCACTCGCAGCCTCAACTGTTCCTTCAATTCTCCCGCCAACGTCGAGGAAAAAATTAATCTCAATTTTATCACCGCAGTCAATGAGAATGGAGTCAGCGGATTGGTAGTCAGATTTTTTGTCATACCAATCGCCAATAAAATCGGTATCATTTTGAAAATTAAACCACGAAGGATCAACATAAAGTCGATATTCACCAGGAGAAATCCCGTGAATAACATAGAAACCATCGCTACCAACGATAGCATCAGGAGACCAGTAGTCATATTCGTCCGAATAAACCTTAAGGTAGGTGTTTTCTAAGGGAATCGTGCCGGTGGCATCATTTACATAACCATAAATACAACCACCTTCAGTCAAGGTAGCATCAAGACGTTTATATAAGCCTGCTTTCAATTCAACTGGAGTAGCATCTTCAAAGGTAAGTGCTCCACCATACCATTCAGCTATATAATCAGCATTGAAAATGTTGTTGTGTTCTGAGGCATCAAAAAGAATCTTATGATAACCATCAGTTATCCCGGGATCAAAAATTAAATAATCACCACCACTATTGGTCAAACCAAGGCCTTCGAAATTATAATCGATATCAAATACCCAAACTGATACATTTTCGAGAGGCTCGCCATATTTACCGGTAACAGTTCCGTAAACCCGCGCCGCTCGTTCAAGAACAGGATTAATCTTTACTGTCAAACCGGAAGAGCCAACATAAATCAGATTGGCATCTCCTCGTCTTCGCTTGTTGTTATACCATTCGGCTAAATAATCGGTTTGATAAATTTTATTTAAATTCTGAGGGTCGAAAGATAACCGATAATAATCAACTGGAACGCCATGCAGAACATACTCTCCCGCCTCATCACTGAAAGCAAACCACCACCAACTATAGTCATCAGTTTCCAATTCAACATCCACCCAGGGAAGCAAGTTGCCAGCTTGATCTTTTATAACTCCCTGGATGCGGCTTCCTACTTCTAAGGTAGCATCAACCCCGCCCAGCCAGGTGCCGTTTGAATTAATGGTTATAGTATTAGCTAATCTTTCCTTTCTTTTGTTGTTGTACCACTCAAAAAGATAGTCAGTATCATTGTTTTCATTGTAATAATAGGGGTCAAACAACACCCGATAAGTCCCAGTCGGCACGCCGTGGACAACATAGTTATTAAGGGGGTCATTTGAAGATGGAGCCCAAAACCAATGGTAATCGTTGTAAACATAAACATCTATATCTTCTAAAGGCTCGCCAGAAGAATTCTTTATCGTTCCATAAACCCGACTTCCAACTTCAAGCTGGGCATCAATCCCAATTACTGCTTTGCGGTTTGTAACGCTAACCAGGTCGGCGCCGTACATATCGCCGTGCCAATTATTATAAAACTCAGAAAGATAGTCAGCATCGTAAATCATATTATGTTCAAAAGGGTCAAACTTGACATAATAGTCACCAACCGGAACCTGCTCAATGGTGTAATTGCCGTTTATGTCAGTATACCCCATGCCAGAAAACTCAAATCCTTCAGTATTATAAAGATAAACATTAACCATTTCTAAAGGATTTGCGCCAGTTTCATCAGTAACTGTACCAGAAATTGAACCTGGATTGGTTACTCGGATATCGTAGCTTCCACCCTCATCCCAATAATCAAAGCAACGAATATAATAAGTCCCATCAGCTGGGCACTGCCAGTTTATCATGGCTGCCCCCCACTCTCTTCCCGACGAGGGCCAGGCCTCTTCAAGAAGCGTTTCCCCATCTGTGTCGTATAGCTCAAGAAAAGTTACAGCTCCATTAATGTTTAAGGTTTCAATAGTGTAATAAGCGCCCGCGGTAGCTTCAAATTTGTGCCAGTCTTCCTCACCAGGCGGTTCAAAAGTATGAGAATATAAAGTTCCATCGGGAGTTAAAGTTGTTGCTTCTGTGTAGTTATTGTCTGGTTCGTAAGGATCGGCGCTAACTGAAAAAGCTAAAGAGGCAAGAGAAAAAGTAAAAACCAGTGCGAGCAAAAAAGATAAGCCTAACTTTAGTGAAGATTCAAACTTCAGATAAGATTTAAACTTTAGATAAGAAAACTTCATTTAATGATCACCTCCTGTTTTAAAAACCAGCCGCCCGAAATGCTTAAGGTTTCATAAATTGAATAACCTTTTCTTATTTACTAAAAATAGGTCCGATCTGATTTAAGAAAAAGTTTAAAAAAAGCCGATATTAAATTGTCAAGCTTCTATCTTCCTAAGGAGCAATCTGGGTATGGAAATAGTTCCATTTGCCGACATCTGATTTCCAAAAGCGTTTTTGAGTGTAGGAGGTTCCGGTGGAAATGAAAGACCATAGACCAGAAGTTCTGCTCGGATAAGCATAGAAAACTATCGCGTCTTTCCGGCCGTCTTTGTTTACATCTCCCACGGAAAGAGTTGACTTTAGCCAATTAAACTTTCCTGCATCAGATTTCCAGAAGCGCTTTGGAGAAAACGTAACGCCATTGGAAATAAAAGCCCACAAGCCAGAAGTGCTGTTTTTATAATCATAAAGGATGATGGCGTCGGCTCGTCCATCACGGTTAACATCGCCAGATGCTAGTTTTGACTTTGCCCAGCTCCACAATCCGGGCGAGTCCCACAAACAGTCTTCAGTGAAAGAGTAACCATCCGAGTAAAAAACCCAAAGCGAACTGGTGCCGTCAAGATTGTCGTAAAGAACAATAGCATCACATAAACCGTCGCCATCAACATCTCCAGCCGCCAGTTTTGAAAGGTTGGGTTCCCAGTAGTCTTTCCAGAAACAGCGATAGTTGAAAGAAGTGCCATTGGAAAGGAATACTCCAAGAGCCATCCGGTCAAAAAAACCTTCACTATCTTTGTAGCCGTATATAACAATAATGTCATCACGGCCATCACCGTTAACATCACCTCGAGCTTCCGAACAAGCAGTTTTTTCTGGGGACAAAAGCACCGAATTAATATTTGTAACAGGAGTCAAAGTGGTTACTTCAATTGGATCAGCAGTAGAAAAACTTGCTTTATTCCTATACCACTGCTTCAAATAAGGCCAGCCAGTGTCAAACTCCCAATCTGGATAAAACAGAACTTTAAAAGTTCCAGTTGGGATGCCGTGTAAAATATAGGTTCCATTAGGCTTAGTAAATGCAGAGCTTACTTCAACAACCGCACTTCCAAAAGAAGCATCGTAAGTGCTGACTAATACATTGCTCACAGGGTCACCAACAATGTTAACAACTTTACCGCTCAAATTAGTTCCCACTTCAAGTTGAGCATTAATATTGGAAACAGCAGTCTCTGAAGAAACTGTAACGGTTGTGGCTTCAGCAGAATATCGCTTGTTATCAAACCACTCGGAAATGTAATCCGTGCCATGGATTTCGTTGTATTTCTCAGCTGAAAACAAAACTTTATAATCCCCTTGACAAAAGCCTTTTATTCTATAATAGCCATTTAAGTCAGTATAGGTTGACTCAGTGTAAAAACCATCCGTGTCTATAACTTCAATTTTAATACCAGCTAAAGGTGCACCGTTTGCTGATGTGACCGTCCCTTCAATTGATGAACCGACTTTAAGATGAGCATCTATTCCTGTCACTCCCCCGATGGAAGGCACAGTTACAGTATCTGCATCGGAAAATTTAATCTTATTGTTGTACCATTGAGGCGCTAGATTTCTATCTCTAAAATAATTCAGATAAGAAGGGTCAAAGTAAACTTTATAATTGCCGGGCAAAAGGTATTCAGCCTTGTAATAGCCACTCGAATTGGTGTAACCCTCGCCAACAAAATTAAAAGAAGTGTCAAAGACCCAGACATCAACATCCGCAATTGCGCTTCCCAGATTATCCTTAACAGTCCCAGAAATGTAACCATACGAGGCAAAAGAGACAAACGGAAAAGTGAAAAAAAGCAACGTCACTAGAAAAAGTAAAAAAAGAATTTTCCTAAAATCACTGAAGTATTCGAAAAAAAACAAGCTTAAACCCCCCACTTCTGGATAACCTCACCTTTATCACCCCCCCGCCAGTTAAAAACCCGTTAACTTTATTTTCAATGCCAATTCTACAATTTAAAAAATATCTTGTCAAAAAATTTTTCCAAACTTTCGTGCTTGCTATGGAAATCGTTCTCAGAGCTAATTTAAACTTTTCAGCGGCTGCTTTATCAACTAGGTATCACGTTTAGTAAAATAAGCTTTTATCTCAATTATCTCTAAATGATAAGAAAATAAAAAAGTCAGAGATTCTAATTCTCACTTTTCCTTTTTGCTAAATTTTACCTAACAACTTGCTTCAGGCACCAAATATAGTGAGGAAACCGCGCCGCAAAACTGGCTGGGGGAGGAGGATTCGAACCTCCGCACTGGGATCCAGAGTCCCATGTCCTACCGCTAGACGATCCCCCAACGTGCAATTTTAAATAAATTATAGCAGATAACAATAAAACTAATAACCTTAAAAGTTCAAAAAGCCCGAATCAAACCAACTCCAAAACACAAGCTTTTTTCACGCCTTAAAAAAGAAAAGGTGGTTTAAAATTTTTTAAATATAAACAAAATGCCGTTTATATTTAAAATTTTCTATCCTCTAAAGTCTTTCCACTTAAAAAATTGGTTCGGCACGTTTTGAAAAGGCTACAATCATTTGTGGATGTTAGAACTTGCACTCAGTATCTGGGCGAGTTCTTTTTCCCTCGAAACTGAAGTTAAGGCATAGACTCTATCTCCCTCACAAATAACCGTGTCACCACGAGGAAAAACAACATCTTCCTTTTCCTTGCGCACAATAGCAACTAAAACTGAATCCTCAGGTAAGTGTAGATCACCAACTTTTTTGCCAATCAGCTCCGAGTCTGGTTCGACCACTGTCTCAACCAGCGAAACTTTTCCTCCCTTAAAACGAAGCAAAGTGATAAGGTCACCCAAACTTGCCTCTTCCCTAAGGATATCAGCAATAATATGGGTAGCACTCACCGCCACATCTACTCCCCAATCGCGTGTATAAAGCCAGCTGTTGCGAGGATGATTAACCCGAGCGATTACTCTCTTGGCTCCAAAATAAACTTTCGACAGCTGACAAATGACTAGATTATCTTCGTCGTGGCCAGTAACCGCCACCACTACGTCTGCTCCTCTCACTCCCGACCTCTCAAACTGCAAAGGATCGCAGGCATCCGCCTGAATTACGCTTGATTTCAAAATCTTGCTTATTTTCTGAGCTCTCTCAGAATCTTTCTCAACTACGATCACTCTATGGCCTTCTTCTTCGAAAATCTGCGCCAAAAAAAACCCGACTCTCCCACCACCAACTACAACTACCTTCATCATCTTTATTAATACCCCTTCAACAACCTTTCCAATTGGCTAATGTAATCTGATGTTACTGCTATATGTAAAACGTCGCCCTTTTTAAGCTTACTGCCTTCAAGCGGAAAAATAGCTGTTCCTTTTCTTTCAATAGCAATTACCATCATTTCTCCCGGAATATTCAGTTCTTTAATGCTTTTGCCCTCCCAAACCAAAGGCAAATCTAACTCCACTAACCTAACTTCAGCGTTACCAAAAGAAATTGTTTCACGAATCTCAGAATGAAAAATGTAGTCTCTAATCTTTTTAACCGTCCAGGTTACTGGAGCAACTGTTGGAACACCCATTTTCCAATAAAGCCGAGCTCTCTCTTCATCGTAAATGCGGGCAATAACTCGAGGAACATGAAAGAAACGGCGGGCTACCAAAGCCGAAACTATGTTGTGATTATCTCCGCTGGTAACAGCCGCCAGAGCGTCAGCTTCCTCAATTCCCGCCCGGATTAAGACATCTCGATCGAAACCAAGGCCAACTATCTTTTCTCCCTTAAAACTAGGACTTAATCGTTTGAAAGATGTTTCATCGCGGTCAATAACGGTTACTTGATGCCCCTCGCGACTAAGAAGATTGGCAAGCTCCGTTCCCACCCGACCACAGCCAACTATTATTACTTTCATTAATGCCCCCATCTTATTTTAACGCTTTTTTTCTTTGTCAACCAAGCTTTTCTTAATTCTTCTGCAAAAAGAATAAATGGTGCCCAGAAAAATAAAAAGAGCCAGTCAAGCATGTCCAAAGGTCGATGTCCGAAGATTTTTTGAAAAAAAGGCAAATAAACAAACAAAGAAATTAAAACCAGCTCAGATACAATCCCAGCAAGGTAAAAACGGTTGGAAAAAAAGCCAACTTTTAAAATACTTTCCTCTTCTGAACGGCAGGCAAAACCATTGCCGATCTGAACAGCCACAATTGCAGCTAAACTCATAGTGATAGCTTTTCCATACACTTCGGAAGGAAAGGTGTTTAAAGGAACTAAAGGGCGCCAGCCTGCTCGAAAATAAGCAAAAAAGTAAGAACTCAAACACGCTATTGCTTCAATTATGCCAAGAAAACCATAAGCTCTCAAAAGAAGTTTCTTGTCCAACAGCCGATCTTTCAAAGAACGGGGTGGTTTTTTAAGTAAACCGGGTTCTGGTGGCTCAGCTCCTAAAGCCAGAGCTGGTAACATATCTGTACCTAAGTCCACCGCCAAAATCTGAAGGACAGTTAGGGGGAGAGGAATCAATCCACCCGAAAGAACAAAAACCAAATAAGGAACGATTTCGGGAATATTACTGGCAAAAATATAAGTAATGAAGCGTTTTATATTGGCAAAAACTGCCCTTCCTTCTTCCACCGCATTAACGATCGAGGCAAAGTTATCATCAAGCAAAATCATCTCCGCTGCTTCTTTTGCCACATCTGTACCCGCAATCCCCATTGCCACTCCAATATCAGCTTGTTTTAAAGCCGGAGCATCATTAACACCGTCTCCCGTCACTGCCACCACCTCACCATTTGCTTTTAAAGCTTTCACTATATTCATTTTGTCTTCGGGCGAAACACGAGAGAAAATCAGTTCAGGTTGGGTAACAACATCTCTCAATCGTTCAAAAGACATGCTGTTGAGATGTTCACACTCGTAAATCTTAGCTTGCCGGCTAACTAAACCAATCTGACGAGCAATTGCTTCAGCAGTCAAGCCATAATCCCCAGTAACCATAATCACTCTGATTCCCGCTTCCTTACATTTCTTAATAGCTTCTTCCACTTCGGGACGTGGTGGGTCCATCATAGCCACCAGGCCAAGAAAGATAAGGTTTTTTTCGACCTCTTCAGGAGAAAAAGCCTCATTAGCCGCAATTTCCCGATAAGCTAAACCTAAAACCCTTAACGCATCTCGAGCAAACCGATCATTAGCTTCCACAACTTCTCTTTTCATATCTTCGTCAAGCTCAACCAACTTACCATCAACCAAAGCCATTTCTGAAAGTTTTAGCACCTCAAGGGGAGCTCCTTTAACTAAGGCCAGCAAATGACCGTTTTGGCTAACAATAACTGACATTCTCTTCCGCCGTGAATCAAAAGGGTTCTCAGCAACTTTCTGAAACCTAGATGCAAGTCTTTTCCGGTTATAACCGGCCTTCTCAGCCAAAACCAACAAAGCACCTTCGGTAGGGTCACCAATTATCGACCAGTTTTTAAATGAATCAAAGGAAGAACGAAGACGAGCATTATTGCATAGAGAAGCGCAGACAAAAAAATAATCGAGATCTTGTTCTAATTCTTCTTGGCTTAGAGTAGCTGATTTTCCAATTTTGCTCTCGACTATAAAATCCCCTTTTGGTTCATATCCTTCGCCAGTTACCCGATAATATTTTCCGTTAGCAAACAACTGTCTGACCACCATAGCATTTTGAGTTAATGTGCCGGTTTTATCAGTGCAGATAACTGTGGTTGATCCCAGTGTCTCAACGCTTGAAAGTTTTTTTACTAGAGCATTCCTCCTAGCCATCCGTTGAACCCCCAAGGCAAGAGAAAGGTTGATAGTCGGCAGCAAACCTTCTGGCACATTAGCAACAATAATACCGATAGCAAATAAAAATGAATCAAAACTGGAAAGATTTGTAAAAAAATAACCCAGCAAAGAAAACAACACTCCCATAGTTACAGCTATAAAAGCGACTATTTTAGTTACCCAAACCATTTCCCTTTGGAGTGAGCTCGGTTCTTCTTTTATAGTTTGAGTCAAAGAAGCAATCTTTCCAAATTCAGTATTTTTTCCGGTAGCAATAACTACTCCTTTAGCTTGGCCTTGAACAACATTGGTTCCCGCAAAAACCAAGTTAGGGCAGTCAGTTAAAGAAAGGCCCGGCGTAAAAGTAAACCCCTCGCTTTGACGACGCACCGGTCGCGACTCGCCGGTTAAAGTAGAGTTGTCAACCCGCAGATTATAGGCCTCTAAAAGTCTTATATCAGCGGGAACCTTATCTCCCTCGCTTAAAAAAATTATATCACCCGGAACCAACTCTTCAGAGTCAACTTCTATTTCTTCCTTTCTCATTACCCTCACCTTAAAAGGAAGCAACTTTTTCAAAGCCTCAGTTGCTTTCTCAGCCTTATATTCCTGAAAAAAACTAAAAACACCATTAATAAAAATTACGCCTAAAATTGCCCAACCAAGTTCGTTAACCTTGACCATAAACGAAAGGGCAGCTGCTACCCATAGAAGAAGAGCGAAAAAATGGACAAAATTTGACAGAAAAACCAAAAAAAGAGGTTTTTTCTTCACTTCTTCAATCTTGTTTAGCCCAAAAATCTTTTGCCTCCTATCCACTTCTTCTGAAGAGAGACCAGAAGGAGAAGTTTTTAAGAGGTTCAGGACTTCAGAGGGAGAAGATTTAACAATTAGCTCTTCTTTGAGCCCCGGTAGTTCTTTCTGGGCAAAGCTCATAAATTAAAGATTAGCCTGTGTGAAATCAATGTCAAGCAAAAACCCTTTCTCTCTTAGAAGCAAACTTTAAGTAAATCACGTAAAAAGTACAAATTCAAAGATAGCTCAAGCCAGGAAGTTAATTAAAACAAAAATAGAAATGAAGCTGATAAAATAAGAGGTCTCGCTCAGATTTCAGTAAAATCTCATTCTACAAAATGAACTGGAGCTTTTGGGTGCTCAAGGGGTGGAGGTATCTCATCGCCATAACCTAAAGTCATCCCATACAATACTGTTTTTTCTTCAGGCAAGCCTAACAGTTTCGCTACTTCTTCTTCAATCCAAGGAGCCATAGTAAAACAACAAGTACTTAATCCCCTAGCTAGGGCGGCAAGCTCTAAAAGCATTATCTCGGTTCCACAAGAGGTGGCAACGCTTTTAAACTCCCAGATCGATTTAGTTTTAGGGACAACAATTAAAATAACTACTGGTGCTCCCCCCAAATCAGCATAATACTTGACAGCCCTTTCGCGACTTGCTTCATCCAAAATCTCAAGTACTTCCCTTAAATGAGCAGTGTTTTGAGAAACAATTCTTACTAAATCCTCCCTTTTCGATCCCAGTAAAACATAATATTCATGCTGCTTAAGGGCGGGGGCAATTGGTGAATGTGAAGCAATTTCAAAAATTTCCTCAATAACTTTCTTGGATATTGGTTCGGACCGATATTTCCTTATCGAACGGCGTTTTAAAATAGCTTCAATGATGTCCATTATTCTTCTTTGTGCTTTAAGAAATCAGGAACCTCGAAATCCTCAACCTCCAGAGTGGGCAAAGGTTCGGCGAAAGGAATTTCAGTAGCAAAATCCAGTTTTTCCTGCCTCCTCTTATCAAAACCAGCTGCGATTACCGTAACTTTAACCTGGTCACCCAGAGAGTCATCAATCACTGCACCAAAGATTATATTTGCATCGGGATGAGCAGCCCGAGAAATCATTTGAGCAGCTTCGTGGACCTCGCTCAAAGTCAAATCCGAGCTACCCGAAATGTTAAGAAGGATACCTCTAGCTCCTTCAATTGACTCCTCTAGCAAAGGACTAGAAATAGCTAACTCACTAGCTTTAGACGCTCGATCGTCGCCGGCAGCCACCCCAATACCCATCAAAGCTGAACCTGCTTCATGCATAACCGCTTTAATATCGGCAAAGTCGAGATTTATTAAGCCCGGAACAGTAATCAAATCGGTAATTCCCTGAACACCTTGTCTTAAAACATCGTCAGCCAACCTAAAAGCATCAAGAATACTGGTGCGCTTATCAGCTACTTGAAGAAGTCTTTCATTAGGAATAATAATTAAAGTGTCTACTTTTTCTCTAAGCTTCCTGATACCATCTTCCGCCTGTAAAGCTCTTTTTCGGCCCTCAAAAGAAAATGGTCTGGTTACTACTCCAACCGTCAACGCACCAATCTCTTCCTTTGCAATTTCAGCAATCACTGGCGCTGCTCCGGTACCGGTTCCACCACCTTTACCGGCTGTTATAAACACCATATCGGCTCCTTGGAGGGCATCCGCCAGTATATCGCGGCTTTCTTGAGCCGCCTGGAAACCTAGCTCAGGATTAGAACCCGCCCCCAAGCCCCGCGTCACTTTTTCGCCAATATTTATCTTTATATCAGCGTCAGACATCAGCAAAGCTTGAGCATCAGTATTAACGCTTATAAACTCCACCCCTTTAACACCCGCTTCGATCATCCGATTGATAGCATTACAGCCTCCACCGCCAACACCAACAACCTTGATCACCGCTAAATATGGGTTCGCCGAAGCCATTTACTCCTCCTAATTCTTAAAGTATAAGTTTAATGTTTCCGCATTTAATTATTGATTTAAACTTACCCCAAAACGATTTTTTTTGCAACCACAATTCAAAAACAGTATTCAAAAATTTAGCGCTTAGGCGACTTGGTAACTGGATTGGAGGGTACGCGGACATCAATCATCAGCGCATCTTTATCAGTTCGCAACAGTTTTTCAATGACCTTGAATTTTAATTCAATATCTTCAGGCCGACCAAAAAGTATCTCCACACCCTCGTCAGTATAGAAAGTAATGTTCTCGGTTCCAGAAACTGAAACAAGTTTAATTTTTTTATAAAGGAACCGTGGCATGTTTGACAGAACTTTCAAGCCTGCTCGAAGCGGCTCTGAATCAACTATTAAACCTACTTTAAGAAATTTTATTGGGATGTCATGGATCGAAGGCAAATTAACCTTATCAGGTTCAACTTGAGCTATAACAAAGGCTTCTTCATCAATCAAATAACCTGTCTGGTTAGCTTCAAGCAAAGCTAGAGGATGTCGTTCAACTATTTTAACGTTTAAACCATCCGGCAAACGACGAGAAACGTGAGCTTCTTTTACCCAAGGGTTTTCCTCTAATTTTAAAGCCAGATTGCGCACCGAAATGCTGAAAATGCTTGTACCCGGCTTTAAGTCAAGCGTTTTTAGAATATCTTCATTTTTAAGAACCTTGTTGCCTGAGATAGATACTTTTTCCCGCTTTAAATCGAAAGTGTGGGAGTGAAAAAATAAATTTAATCCTACAAAAACAATGACCAGCAGCAAAAAGAAAATTGCCATTCGCAGCTGATTTTTCCTTCTTCTTTCCCGAAGCTTCTTCTCTCTTTCCTTCCGCTTTGCTTCAACCGCTTCTCTAGAAATTTCCATCTTCAAATCTCCCCACAAGTTCAATTTCCAATTCTAACAATATGTTATGCTTATTCCAAACCCTTTCTCTCACTTCTTTAATTAAAGAATAAATGTCAGCCGAGCTAGCTTTACCAAGGTTTACAATAAAATTTGCGTGCTGGGGAGAAACCATCGCTCCGCCCACCTTCAACCCTTTCGCTCCAGCTGACTCAATTAAACGAAAAGCTTTATCCCCCGGCGGATTTTTAAAAATTGAACCGGCCGAAAAACAACCTTGAGGCTGGTTTTTCTTTCTCAGCCGAAAATTCATCTCCATCTGATCTTTTATTTTTTTTTCCTCGCCACGCTTGAGCATTAGTTCAGCTTCTAAAATCACTCCTTTTACAGAAGAACTTCGATAACCAAAGGTCAGTTCTGAGCGGTACAAGTTTTTTAGCTCCAAAGAGCTATCGAGAACCGTAACTCGATTAACAAGTGAGCCAATCTCCTTACCGAATGCCCCCGCATTCATTTTTACTGCCCCTCCTACACTTCCTGGAATCCCAACTGCAAAGTCCAATCCTTCTAAAGAGTTGGTAAGAGCCCCCAAAACAAGCTCGGGCAAAGGAACAGCTGCCCCCGATACAATCCTTTCGCCCTCTACTATAAAACGGGAAAAACCGGAACTAAGCCGCAACACCAGCCCATCAAAACCATTGTCGGAAACCAAAATGTTAGTCCCTCTCCCTAAAATAAACCATGGAAAATTAAATTGCTGAGCAATCTTCAAAGCTGCCTTTAAGTCGTAAATATTATCAGCTTCCACAAAGAAACGAGCTGGCCCGCCCACCCGAAATGAAGTAAAAGGAGCTAAAATCTGATTCCGCTTAACTTTTTTCCCTAAAACCTCAAAAAGAGAAAGATAGACTTGCTGCCAATCAGGCAAGCTTTTTTACCTCCAGCGATCGGAGAAAATCTTCACCTAACAAAGTAATATCCCCAGCACCGACCGTTAAAACCAAGTCCCCCGGCTTTACTCTTTGGCACAAGAGCTGGCGAGCCTGAATCAAGGAAGGAACATAGGCAACCTGGAAATTCGGCTTCTCTTCTAACAATGCTTCTAAGATGATTTTTCCAGTAACTCCTGGCATCGGTTTTTCACCCGCTGGATAAACATCGGTTAAAATCAAAAAGTCAACTAAATCAAAAGAGCGAGCAAACTCACGGTAAAGGAAGCTCGTTCGAGAAAAACGATGAGGCTGAAAAACACAAATAATGCGATCAAAGTTTTGAAGAGCTGCAGCTTCAAGAGTTGCCTTTATTTCGCTGGGGTGATGAGCATAGTCATCAATTACGGTTACCCCATTTACCATCCCTTTAAACTCAAAGCGGCGCCTAACGCCGGAAAAAGAATTCAAAGCGGTTTCTATCGCTTCAAATTCTATACCCAAAAACAAGCCCACTGCCGCCGCTGCTAGTGAATTATGCAAATTATGAAGACCTGGCACTCTCAAATTAACTAAACCTAGTTTTTTCCCTTTAAATATCAGTTCATAAGACGAATTAAAGCTTTCAAGATTAACATTCTCGGCTCTAATAAGGTTGTCTTCGCTCAAGCCATAAAAAATACAATCTCTACCGCTTTTTTCAGCGACTTCCTTGGTCGCATTATGATCTCCAAAAACTATTGCCGCTCCCTCCGATGAAGTTCTTTTTATAAATTTCGCAAACCCTTCCTGAATGGAGCTATAACTCCCGAAATAATCAAGGTGATCATCTTCAACATTAGTCACTACGGAAATAAAAGGTGAAATTTTTAAAAAAGTTCCATCTGATTCATCTGCTTCCACTACTAAAAAATCGCCTTCTCCTGCGCGAGCGTTAGTTCCCACTTCGTTAAGCTCGCCTCCTATAATATAGGTAGGGTCGTAACCCGCTGACTCAAGAAGCTGAGCTACCATAGAAGTGGTTGTTGTCTTTCCATGAGTTCCTGCAATTGCTACCGTTTTTTTCTCTGAAGCTAAAAAAGAGAGGGCTTCAGCCCGAGATAAAACTGGCAAACCATGTTGCCGGGCTTTAAGTAGTTCGACATTATCAGGCGGAATAGCTGTCGAAAAAACTATCACTTCGGCTCCAGTTATATTTTCCGGTTGATGACCAATAAAAACTTTAACTCCTAAATTAGAAAGCTGCCGAGTGAAGCGAGATTCTTTCAAGTCAGAGCCTTGCACTTCAAACCCCTTTTCAGCGAGAATTCGAGCAATGGCACTCATTCCCGCACCGCCAATACCTATAAAGTGCCATTTTCTGAACTTATTGATCGGGTTTACTTGCTCAGCCATTCCCACTCCTCAGTTTCTTCAGTCTCTTCCGCAGTTGACTGCAAAAGTTCGCTGGCTTGTTTTAAGCTCAAAATTATTTCAACGATAATTTTGTCAGCATCTTTGCGCGAAAGCCAGCGGGCCCGCTGACCCATCAATCGCAAAGCCGTTTTATTATATAGTACCCTTCGCACCTCTTCAAAAAGAACCTCTGGTGTTAGGTCTTTTTCCAAAATTACCCTTCCAGCTCCCCTTTTCTCCACTGCTCTGGCATTCCTTTCTTGGTGATTATCAGTCGCCCAAGGGTAAGGAACAAAAATTGCCGGT
This sequence comes from uncultured bacterium, assembly GCA_938091145.1. Taxonomy (GTDB): domain Bacteria; phylum Actinomycetota; class Aquicultoria; order SKW223; family CALKMS01; genus CALKMS01. The sequence goes on along the minus strand of CALKMS010000135.1, from coordinate 10,762 downwards.
TTGCCCAAAGCCATAAGCTCGGAAATGGTCGTGGCCCCAGCTCGACAGACAACCAAATCAGCAGCAGCATAAGCATAGCCGATCTTTTCTAAATAGGGAAAGGGGCGATAAACCAGTTCTTCAGGAAAGTTTAGCTGGTCTTTTTTTTCTTCAAACTTTTTTTTCACCTCTTCATAATTAGCCCTTCCAGTTAGATGAATTATCTGAATTGGTCGGAAACGCGCAAAGTCAGGCAAAGACCTAAGTAATGTTTCGTTCAGCTTAATTGAACCTTGGCTGCCACCCATAACCAAGAGCGTTTTAATATCTCCTTTTAAACCAAAAAACTCCAAAGCCTCTTCTCTGCTAACCCTAAATATTTCAGCCCTCACTGGATTACCAGTAAATTTAGCTCGAGGTGATTTAATTCCTTCCGTCTCTGGAAAAGACAAAGCGATTGATTCAGCAAAACGAGAAAAAAAACGGTTGGTCATTCCGGCTACAGCGTTTTGCTCATGAAGAAAAAATGGACGGCGAAGTAAAACAGCTGCTAAAAGGACAGGAAAAGCAACATACCCTCCGGTAGCAAAAATCACATCGGGGGAAAAACTTTTTAAAATGCTTAAAGAACGAACAAAACCAATGGCATTAGCAACCATGCTCCTAAATAGATCAAAACTTACTTTTCTTGGTAAACCCATTGCTTCTATCGGTTGAAAAGGACAACCACTTTCGGTAGCAAGTTTTTCCTCCAGGCTTCCAGCTTTCCCAACATAAAGAAATTCTACTTCTTTAACCTTCTCCCGGAGACTATTGAACACGCAAAGAGCGGGATAAACGTGGCCGCCCGTCCCGCCGCCAGTTATAAGCACTCTCAACTTTCAACCTCCTTTCTCCCCGAGCAACAGAAAGAAGAATGCCTATTCCCCAAAGCGTAAATATTAATGAAGAACCCCCATAACTAATTAAGGGTAAGGGGACACCAGTAACCGGAATGGTATGGGTTACCGCTGCCATATTAATGAAAGCTTGGATCGTCACCCAAAAACAGATTCCAGCTGCAACCACCCGACCAAAAAAGTCATTTGACCTAACAGCCGTCCGCAAACCAAAATAACCAAAGAAAAAATAAAGCAAAGTGACCAAAAAAGTCCCTATAAAACCCAACTCCTCCCCAAGAACTGCAAAAATGAAATCCGTATAAGCGGCCGGCAAATAGAAAAACTTTTGGCGGCTCTTCCCAAACCCCTTACCTAAAATTCCACCGTTGCCGAAAGCAAGGAGGGACTGGCGAATTTGGTAGCCAGCGCCTTCTGGCTCCCTTTCCGGATTAAAAAACGTTGCCAAGCGCGCTAGCCGATAGTTCGCTCCGATAACTAATAACACAGCTAAAAGCGACATTATAACCACAAGAGAAAGACAATGCCGAATCTCTAAACCGCCAACAAAAAGCACTCCAAGCAAAATTGCACTAATGATAATTGCCGTTCCTAAATCTTGCTGAAAGCAAACAATTCCGCCAATCAAAGCCGCTGCCAAAATGATTGGATAATACTTTTTAAAGTCCCGACGGGCTCTCTGAGAAGTTAAAAGGTTAGCCGCAAAGAGGATCAAAGCCAGTTTGGAAAACTCCGACGGCTGAAATGAAAATAAACCAATATCCAACCAGCGAATTGCGCCATTTACTTCGCGACCCAAACCTGGAACAAAAACTAAAAGCAGCAGAACTACCGAAACAACTAACAAGATACCCGAAAGCGGTTGCCAAATTCTATAATTTAACCGAGCAGACAAAATTAGCAGCAAAAAACCAATAAGTACACCTGCAAGTTGTTTTTTAAAATAATAATAAAGATCGTGATGAGCGCGATAGCCCCAAGCGGCACTGGCACTTAAAATCATAAACAAGCCAACTAAAAGCAAAATAAGGGTTATTAAAAAAAGGCCATGATAATTGATTTCAAATGAGCTTCTTTTCACGAGCCCACTCCTTCACTAACCGAACAAAATAATCTCCTCTTTCCGCATAGTCTTTAAATTCGTCGAAACTGGCACAGCCTGGTGAAAGTAGAACCACCCCACCAGGCTCCACCCGCCTTAAAGCTTTCTCAAAAGCTTCCTTCAAATTCTTTCCTTCTTCAACTTCAATCCCCTCTTTTGAAAAAAAACTCTCAATTTCTTTTCTTGCTTCTCCAAAAATCACTACCTGCGTTTTCTTCGAGTCTGAATTAATTTTTTTGGCCAACCTCTCAAAACTATTTCCCTTGTTCAAGCCACCTAGCAAAAGCACAACAGGCTGACTAAAAGCGTCCAACGCCCTGACCACCGCATCAGGATTTGTCGCTTTCGAATCGTCGTAAAAACTCAACCCACCAAAGTTTCCAACTAACTCAAGACGGTGGGGCAAACCCCGAAACCGACGAATAGCCTTAACAATATCTTCGTCTTGAAGATCAAAAACTTTTGCCACTGCAATCACCGCTAAAACGTTTTCTAAATTATGTCCACCCGTTAGCTTGAGATCTCTCAAATGGAAAATTTTTGCCGGAAAAGTCGAATTTTTCGCCTTAAATCTACTTAAAACCCAACCGTCTTCCACCCAGAAATCAGCCTGAGGATTAGACTTACTGTAAAATAACTTTCTCCCTTTCACCTCCCGAGCTAGATCTCTTACAACCAAATCGTCAAAGTTCAAAATCGCCCAATCCGAACTTTTTTGGTTTGTCAAAATCTTCGCTTTAGCCTTCTTGTAGTCACAAAAGTCAAGGTGCCAGTCAAGGTGGTCTTCGGTTATGTTTAAAATTGCCGCCACCTGAGGGCGGAAATCAACCAAACTATCAAGCTGAAAACTGGAAAGCTCACAAACTACTATTGTTTTTTCACCCACTTGATTGAGAATTCCTGTCAATGGATTTCCAATGTTACCACCAACTACAACCTCTTTCCCCCCTTCATTTAAAACCTTACCAATAAGCGTCGTCACTGTGGTTTTCCCATTAGTTCCAGTCACACCAACAATCAGGCTATTTTTTAATCCAAGCTGGTAAGCAAGCTCAATCTCACTAAAATAAGGAATGCCGCTTCCCTGAATTTTTTTAAAAAGCCGAGACTTTTTAGGAATGCCCGGGCTAACCACTATCAAATCAAAAATTGATAGCTCAGGGAAGTTTTCATCACCTAAAAAAACTTGGGCGCCCATACGTTCAAGCTTATATTTAACTTTCTGAAGTCCTGCATTGGAAGCAGTATCAAAACAACTAACTTTAAATTTTCTTTCCAGCAAACTAAAAGCGGCTGACTGGCCACTTTTGCCCAAACCAACAACTAATATGTTCTTCCAGTTCCTATTCATCTATTTATCAGTCCTCATTTTTTGGCTGCTGCCATAAAATAAAGTACAAAACCCCAACCAGCCAAAGCAGCTGTTAAGATCAAAAACCGGGCCATTACTTTGGTTTCTGACCAACCCAACAGTTCAAAATGGTGATGAAGGGGCGCCATCTTAAAGACCCTTTTTCCTGTACAGCGAAAAGAAACTATCTGAATAATCACAGAAAGCGTTTCTAAAACATAAATCCCACCTATTATTGCTAGAAAAAGCTCGGTTTTTGTCAAAGCCGCCAGGGCAGCAACCGCCCCTCCAAGCGCAATCGACCCTGTGTCACCCATAAAGATATCAGCAGGATGAACGTTGTACCAGAGAAAACCGATACAAGCGCCGGATATTGCGGCTCCAAAAACAGCGAGGTCAAACTTTCCTTGTCGAAAAGCAATTGCCGTAAAAGCAAAACAAACTACACTGGCTGTCCCGGCCGCCAAACCATCAAGCCCATCAGTTAAATTTAAACTATTAACAGTTGAAATAAAAAGCAATGAAAGGAAGATTAAGTAAAGAAAAGGTGGCAAGCTGAGCGAGAAGTTAAAAAGAGGCACTAAAAGAGTAGTGGGTAGTTGGTCTTGGTAAAAAAATATATAAGCAAAAATAAAAGTCCCAATTAATTGCAAAACAATTTTATAACGAGCGAGTAGTCCCAGCGAACGAGTTTTAATGACTTTCAAGTAGTCATCGATAAAACCAACCAACCCAAAATAAAGTAACGAGAACAAGGCCGTATAGCTTAACCATGTATATCCTCGCTGGTAAGCAAACAGAAAAAACGAAGCCATTGCAGAAAAAATAATAACCAAACCACCCATCGTCGGCGTTCCTTCTTTTTTAAAATGAGTATGGGGACCATCAGCTCTTACAACCTGACCAATACTCTTTTTCTTGAAAATTTCAGCTATCAGAGGAACCAAGATAATAGTCAGAAAGGCAGCTAATCCAGCAGCCAAGAAAATTTGATATGTTGGATAAGAAGGAAAAAGAATTTTAAACATCTTTTAACTTCTCCTTTAATGTTTTTAAAGCTTTATCCATTTTAATTAAGCGAGAAGCCTTAAATAAAACAGCGTCACCTGGAACAACTTTTGATGCCAAGTAGCCACCAGCCTCTTCTGCGCTTTCAAAATCTTTTAACACCCCTCTATACCCAAGTTTCACAAGTTCATCCTTTGTCCACTTTATTTCCTCTCCGACTAAAATTACCATGTCAATCGGTAATGACTTAATTTTTTGTCCCAGCAAACGGTGCTGTTCTTCTGATATATCCCCGAGTTCAAGCATATCACCCAAGCAGGCAATTTTTCGCTTCGCCCGAATTTGCCTTAAAATTTCTAAAGCTGAACTCATTGAGTCGGGATTAGCATTGTAAGCATCGTTTACTAACCATATACCGCGATAATTCTCAACTTCACATCTCATTGAACTTAAAACTGTTTCCTCCAAACCACACTTTACTTCTTCTTCGGTAAGCCCAAAAACAAAACCCACCGCTGCTGCCGCTAAAGCATTTAAGATAAAGTGAGAACCTGACTGTCTCAATCTCACTCTCAATCTTTTTTTGTTGTAAATCAAGGTAAATTCGGGACGAGCCAGGCTGTCCAGCTCAATCTCCTCAGCTCGAATGAAGGCCGTTTGGGGATTGAGACCAAACTTTAAAACCTTTGCCTTTGTGCTATTTTCTAAATAATCGGCATACGGGGTGTCAGCCGGTATAATTGCGAAGCCATCCGATGGCAAAAACTGTAAAAGTTCAGCTTTAGCTTGAGCTATTTTTTCCCGACTGCCCAATCGCTCGTAATGAGCGAGCCCTATGGAAGTGATCACTCCAACTTCTGGTTCAGCAATCGAAGCAAGCTCGCTAATTTCACCCAGACCTCTCATTGCCAACTCTAAAACCAGCACTTCACTTGAGTCAGGGAAGTTTAATAAGCTCAAAGGCAATCCGATTTCATTATTAAAATTCCGAGGGGCGGCTGCTGCTTTAAACTTCTTATTTAATACCGACTTTATGTAATCTTTCGTAGTGGTTTTACCGGTGCTACCCGTTACCCCAACAACTTTAACCCTTGTCGAACGCCGGTGGTATCGAGCTAAATTTTGTAAACCCAGGAGAGGCTCGTCGATTCCGATAAGAAAAAACTTAGATTTAAGTTTAACTTTAACCTCAAATCTATTTTTTGTTTCCCGTGGTATCAATGCCCCGCTTGCACCCTTGCTGATTGCGTGTCCAACAAAATCAACTCCTTGATGCCTTTCTCCCTTCAAAGCGACAAAAAGGCGTCCTTTTACCTCATCTCGGCTATCTATAGTGACACCGGTAAACCACTCTTCGCCCGTTCCCTTCAAAAAATCTCCCCCAACAACTTCAGCTAGAGAAGCACTAGACATACTAATCATCACTAAGAAAACCCTTTCTTTGCCTCTAAAGCTTTCCGTGCCTCTTCACGGTCAGAAAAATGAATGGTTTTGTCTTTAAAAATTTGATAGTCCTCATGACCCTTACCAGCGATGAGGACCAGATCACCAGGTTGGGCCATCTCTATTGCTTTAAAAATGGCCTGGCGCCGATCAGTAACCTTCAAGTAACCATTTTTTCTAACCAAGAGAAAACCTTTTTCAATTTGATCAATAATTTCTTCTGGCGCCTCAGAACGAGGGTTATCTGAAGTAATAATTGTAAAATCACTCAAACTGGCTGCGACTTTCCCCATTAGAGGTCTTTTGCCTTTATCTCTATCTCCCCCACACCCAAAAACCAAAATTATCCTGCCCGAAGAAAGCTGCCGAGAGTCAGACAACACCTTCTCTAAACCATCGGGAGTGTGAGCATAGTCTATCACTACAAAAAAGTCTTGAGCCTCACTTATAAACTCCATTCTCCCTGGAACAAACTCAAGCCTCTCCAACCCCTCCTTAATTTCTTCCAAATCATATCCAAAAACAATTGCCGCTCCAGCAGCTGCCAGCGAATTATAAACATTAAACCTTCCCTTTAACTTTAACTTCACTGGGATGGTCTTGCCATTATAGATTAAATCAAACCGAGTTCCACGAGGTCCTAATTGTAAATTTGAAGCCATCACATCCGCTTTCTTTTTAATCCCGTAAGTAATAGTTTTTCCGCCCAAAGAAGCAATCCTCACCCCAAGATTGTCATCAAAGTTGACAATCTTAAATGCCTGAAGGTGGGTTTCGAACAAACTTCTCTTAACTCTTTGATACTCACCAAAGGTTTTGTGATAATCTAAGTGGTCACGACTTATATTAGTAAAAACTAAAGCTTTAAAAAGTACACCCTCAATCCTACCCTGATCAATAGCGTGAGAAGAAACTTCCATTGCCACTTTTCGAACTTTAAAACTTACCATTTCCGCAAGTATCTTTTGTAAATCAAGAGATTCCGGAGTGGTATGTTTAATTTTTTTCTTCACCTTGTCGAACCTGAGTTCGACGGTGCTAATTAAACCTGTCCTCTCACCGTTTGCTCTAAAAATTGACTCAAGAAGATAGGTAGTGGTAGTTTTTCCATTAGTGCCCGTCACTCCAACCACTTCCAATTTTTCTGAAGGATAGCTATAGAAACAAGCAGCAGCCCTAGCTAATGCTCGGCGGGTATCAGGGACCTCTGCTTGAAATGTCTTTATCTCAGGAAGATATTTGGATACCACAACTCCACATGCACCTCTTTTAACTGCTTCGGCAGCAAACAAATGACCGTCGGTCTGACTCCCTCTTAAGCAAAAAAACAAGTCTCCTTTTCTCACCTCCCTTGAATCATAAGCTAAACCTCTTAAGCCATTTAAAGAACCCCAGACTTTAACAGCCCCTAAAACATTTAATATCTTATCTTCCAACCTCATTTCACTCTACTTTATCGGAAGGAATTTTCAAATGCCTCAAAGAAAACTCCATAATTTCTTTAAATATGGGGGCAGCTACCACCCCGCCGAAGTAGCCATTTTTAGGTTCATCCAACACTACAATAGCCGCCAACTGGGGATCTCTCACCGGCGCAAAGCCAACAAAAGAAGCCACATAAGCTCCCTTTTGGTACCCACCTCCCGGTCTAGGTTTCAAGGCCGTCCCGGTTTTTCCAGCTACTTGATACCCTTTTATGGCAGCTTCTTTGCCGGTGCCATCAATCGTCACCTTTGCCAACATATTCTTAATTTCACTGCTAGTCCGAGTAGTCAGCACCTTTTCGCCCAAATCAGACTCAAACCTCTTTATAATTTTACCCCTTTTGTCCACAACTTCCTTCAAAAAATGAGGTCTAACTTTAACACCATCATTAGCTATAGTGGAAACCATCAAGAGCATTTGCAGAGGAGTAACGCCTATCCCCTGTCCATAAGAAATGGTATAAATAGTGGAGTCCGACCAATATTTTAGCTCGGGCAGCTTCCCTCGAGTCTCGCCAGGAAAATCAATGCCTGTTTTCTGACCAAAGCCAAAAGAGCGATAGTATTCATACACACACTTCTTCCCTAAAGATTTTGCTATTAAAGAAGATCCAATATTATAGGACTTTACTAAAATAGTTTCCACAGTATAGTTTCCTGCTGGTCGATAGTGAGCCTCTCCAATTGTATATCTACCAACCTTGAGCTTAGAAGGAAGGTAAAGTCTAGAGTTAGGTCTAAATCTTTTCTCCTCAATTGCTGCCGATATTACTGCCACCTTCATCGTCGAACCAGGTTCGTAGAACTCAGTGAGCGCCCAGTTTTTTCTCTCTTCCAAAGAAAACTTTTGGAATTTATTTGCATCAAAACTAGGAGCAATAGCTAATGCCAAAATTTCACCAGTTCGAGGATTCATAACAATTGCTGTTGCCCTCTTAGCTCTATATTGCTTTAAAGCTTTTTTTAAGCTTTGCTCGGCCTGGTATTGAATTTCTTTATCGATAGTGGTAACGACTGAAAGACCATCAACTGGCCTTACTAACTTCTGGCTACCTCCGGGTATTGGCTCGCTACCTCCCATTCTCTCAAAACTCATCCACCCAGCCTTACCTGCTAAGTAACGATCATAATAAAGTTCAAGACCTTCTCTTGCCTTCGGCTCGTAGTACAAACCCAGCCCTTCAGCAACTCGAGGCTCAGAACCGACAACACCCAACACCGGAGCAGCTAAATCGCCATGAGGATAAAACCGGATGTAATTCGGTGCAAAATAAATACTTCTAAAGTCTTTTTCTTTTTTAACAAGCTTTTTTTTAATGAGTTCTTTAATTTTTTTGGTAATTTTTTTATCAACTTTGAGAGCAATTATTAGCTCTCCGTGTTTTTCCTTCCCTATCTTCTTAATAGCTCTATTTATCTTGTAAAGTATCTCTCGCTGAGGCAAGTTAAGAATTTTGCTCAACTCAGCAGCCACTTTTTTGGGGTTTTCAATGTAAAAAGGGTCAATTTTTACATCTTCTACTTCAATAGATATAGCTAAAGGCTGGTAATTTCGGTCAAAAATTTCACCCCTTTTAGCAGCTAAATAAACTGAAAAGTTAAGCTGTTTTGCTGCTATCCTTTTTAATTCTTCAGCTCGGACAATTTGAAGCATAAAAAGACGAACCGCAATAATTATTGTTAAAAAAAAGAATACAAACAAAAGAAATAACAAGCGGCGTTCCTGACTTCTTCTGTAAGGTCTTTCCGACCTTTTCATTTTTTACTGTCTTCCATACGCCAATCCTTGTCTTGCTCTCAAAAGAACTACCTTGTCAAGAAATTCGTCAAGCCAACCCAAAGGTTTCACTTTAAAAGAAGGCTTTTTGAAAGAGTAAGAAAATGAAGCTGAGCTACTTAGTTGCAAGAAATAAACCTCTTTTGGCTTAATCATTTTGATTTTACTCAAAGCTATTTTTTCAATCCGGACGGGCGAACTAAGCAAAGCCATCTGTTTCTCAAGTTTTTCTCTTTGAACAATTTGCTCCTCAATTTTTTTTCGTAAATCGATGCAGACAAACGAATCGCTAGTCATTGCAGCTCGAAAGCAAACTGAAAAAGCAAGCGAAAGCAAAACTGAAATGATGAAAGCAAAACAAAGCCAACCAAAAGCTACTAATACCTTGCTTCGCGCTGGTTTTCTTTTTGTTTTCGAATAATTATCGCCCAATATTTTTTCTCTTTTACTTGCTGCTAAACTCATCAAATTTTCTCCTTAAATTTTTTCTCCTATTCTTAAGCGAGCGCTTCTCGCTCGGGGATTAGCTTCAACCTCCTCTCTTGAAGGCCTAATGACTCTCTTGTTCACTTGCTTCAAGATCGGCAAATTTCCACAACGACAATAAGGTATTTCGGGTGGGCAAATGCATCCTCGAGAAAGCTCTCTAAAAGCTTCTTTGGCCGCTCGGTCCTCTAAAGAATGGTAGCTTATAACCGCTATTCTCCCACCAGATCTTAACCAGTTAACTGCTTTTTTTAAAGCCTCTTTCAGATTTTTTAGCTCCTGGTTAACTTCAATTCTGATTGCTTGAAAGCAGCGAGCCAGCGTGCTAACTTTTTCCTTTGGACTTCCGCCAACTGCTTTTTTAATCACTTTAGCCAACTCAAGTGTAGTGGTAAGAGGCCTCCTTTCCCTTTGCTTGACGATTTCTCTTGCAATCACCTTAGCTTTTTTTTCTTCCCCATATTCTCGAAAAATTTTTATCAGTTCCCGCTCAGAATAAGTATTCACCACTCCATAAGCAGTAAGATTGCTTCTGCGGTCAAACCTCATATCAAGGGGTCCTTCCCTCATATAGCTAAAACCTCGCTCCGAGCAGTCAAGTTGAAGAGAAGACAATCCCAAATCGAAAAAAACAACGTCGACTTGGCCTACACCAAGTTCAACTAACACTTTGTCAAGGTTCTTGTAACTTTCATTTAACAAAACAACCTGCTGGCCGAAGCGGGCGAGTGTTTCCTCTGCTACTTTTAAAGCTTCAATGTCTACATCGAGCCCGATTAACAAACCCCCTGGTGTAATTTTTTTTGCAAACTCACTCGCATGCCCACCGCCACCAACGGTGCAATCCACCACAATGCTACCCTTATTAAGCGGTAAATTGTCTAATACTTCGGCCAGCAAAACGGGTTGATGTCGGTATTTCTTTCTCAAGGTTCTATTAAAAAAATTTAGAGGGAAATGCCCTCGCAATATTTACGATAGTGAGGCAAAATCTCCTTGTATTTTTGCTCCCACATCTCCTTACTCCAAACCTCCAAAAACTCGCCCATCCCAATAACAATCATTTCTTTTTTCGCTTGAAGCCAGTTCCGTTGGGATTCGGTCAAACTTATCCTGCCCTGACGATCCGGAGTTTCCTCAGACATATTGAAATAAAAAACCCGCAAAAAATTCTGAACGCTCTCATCAGTTTTCGACAGAGCATTTAATTTTTCAAGCCAAACTTGCCAGTTT
>CALKMS010000134.1 GCA_938091145.1 uncultured bacterium | reverse complement strand
CCAACCACTACATCACAAGACTCAAAATAAGGACAAACCTTGCTAAGTTTAAAACCCATAAACGACTTAATTAAAGGGCAAATATTGCGTGGTAAGACCTTTTCTGCTTCATCAGCACCAACATCAACTCCCCCACAAAGACCAATGCAAGTTCCCCCCGCTGCTAAGACAATTTCTTCGGGGACATAAACACAAAATGTTCCTACTACTTTCCCACCATTAGCTTTAATATCTTGTAGCTCTTTAATTCGTAAACCATGAATCTCGGCTACCACTAAATCAAAATACTCCATTTTCTCCGGTCGATTTTGCTGGTCAAGGTAAATTTCCTGATAAATTGGTGGTAAGGCATTTAGAAGTTGGTCATGAGCTTCAAGATTTAACCCTAAAGCTTCCCACATTTGACACCAATCGGCCACATTCATCACTCCCTTTCAAAATTTGAAACAATCGTATCAAAGTAAAATTTATAAATCAAATAAAATTTATTTATAAAAAAACAAGAAAGAAATTGGTTTTTTTAATCAGTTTCTAAATCAAAAAATTAAGATTTGACTCTTATTTTACACTCACCAGCCAGAATCTGACCAACAACTTTAGCTACTGGAGATCGACCTTTTAAAAGTTTAAGTAACTCATTTAACTTATTTTCAGGAACGGCTATCAACAGCCCACCCGAAGTTTGCGGATCAAAAAGCAAATCAACCAAAGTTTCATTTAAACCCGAATCAATCTCTACCTTTCCTTCTAAAAAGCGCCGATTGTCATGAAGACCAGCTGGGATTATCCCCGAATCAACAAACTCAACTGCTTTTTCATAGTAAGGAACTTCCTTTAATTTGATTTCAGCCCCAACTTTGCTCGCTTTCACCATCTCATAAAGATGACCCAATAAGCCAAAACCAGTAACATCAGTCATCGCTTTTACCCCTACCCTGGCGGCTGCTTCAGCTGCTCCCTTGTTCAAAAAAGTTGCATTAACTATTGCCTCTTCAATGTCGCTTTCAGTTAAAAAATCAGCTTTTAAAGCAGTAGCTAAAATTCCTAACCCCAGTGGTTTGGTTAGAACAAGGTAATCACCCGGTTGAGCCTGGTCAATAGTAGTAAGTTTGCTTGCCTCAACTTCCCCTGTTATCGCTAAGCCATACTTTGGTTCATCATCATCTACTGAGTGACCCCCAATAATAAAAGCCTCTGCTTCCTCAATTTTTTCTTTACCACCCCGCAAAATTTCAATCAGAAGAGAAAAATCCAGTTTGCAAGGAAAAGCCACAATATTTAAAGCCACCAATGGCCGACCACCCATCGCATAAATATCCGAAAGAGCGTTAGCGGCAGCAATTTGACCGAAAAGATAAGGGTCATTAACAATAGGGGTAAAGAAGTCCACTGTTTGCACCAGCAACTTTCCTGAATCAAGCTGATAAACGGCAGCATCATCAGGCGTTTCCAGTCCAACTAAAACTTCCTTAGCCGTACCAAAATCAAAACTACCCAAAACTTTTGACAGGTCCGCCGGACCTATCTTAGAAGCTCAGCCACTTTTTTTAACCAAATGAGTTAATTTAACCATTTCACCTCTTCTCAATTTGAGAGAAAATATTTCTTGCAATATCTACCATTATAAAATAAATTTAATCATGTCATAAAAGGGCTGAAAAAATGAATCTCGATTATTTGAAAACCTTTCTCACTGTAGCTGAAAAAAAGAGTTTCTCTAGGGCTGCCGAAAAGCTAAAACTTAGCCAGCCAGCCATTAGCTTTCAAATTAAGGCTTTAGAGAAAAAGTATGGTCAACTGTTGATCGACCGAAGCACCCAATCCTTAAGCCTGACCCCAGCGGGAGAAATTCTCTTTTCTAAAGCAAAAAAAATCCTTGAAATCCAAGAAGAATTAGAAATGGAAATTTCTTCCCTCTCAAAAGAGGTAAAAGGTCAGTTGGTTATTGGAGCCAGCACTATTCCTGGAGAATACATATTACCATCTCTGGTTTCGGTATTCAAGAAGAGACACCCAAAAGTTAAAATACTCATTGAAATTGGAGACTCCCTGGAAATCATTAAAAAGCTACTTGAAAAGGAAATTGACTTGGGGTTTGTTGGCGCAACTTTCCCTAATCCTCAGCTTTCGTTTAAAAAGTTTCTGCCTGACGAGCTGGTTTTAATCGCTCATCCTGAACATCCTTTAGCCAGAAAAAAAAGCGTTACACTGGAGGAAGCTATAAAATTCCCCTTTTTAACTCGAGAAGCTGGTTCTGGAACTTTGAAAACCTTTCAACAAGAATTAGAAAAACACAGCTTAAGCTTAAAAGACCTTGACATAGTTATTGAACTGGGAAGCACTCAAGCCATCCTCACAGCTGTAGAATCAGGACTTGGGGTCTCAGTTGTCTCCCGCTGGGCGGCGCGATTAGCTGCTCTTTCTAACTTAATAGCAGTAGTGCCACTTAAAAAGCCAATAAAACGAGACATATTCTTGGTTCTTCGAAAAAAAATGAGTTTAACTCCGGCCCAAATAGCCTTTGTCGAGTTTGTTGAAAAAGAAAAAAAGAAACCAAAAATCTGGTCTAAATTCATTGATTAACTAAGTCCGAAAGACTTTTTCGCTGTTTAAGTCGGTCAAAAACATCTTTTTGGAACTTCTCGTTAAGAAAAACATAACTAACTCCTCCTCGAGAGCCAGTCCTACCTTTCAAAACTAAATGCTCAAAGGATGAAGGTCTTACTTCACTTGCCGATCGAAGCAAAAGAAATGTCTCCCATGGTTTAAGATTAGTCTCACAATTTTTGAAAATAACCGGAAGGTAAAAAAGCAATTTTCCCCAGCTTTTATCTTGAGAATGCTCCAAAAAAAGAGCTTTTAAAATTTGTTGTTGATGAAAGGCTCGGGTTAAATCTCCTCCTTCAAGGTGGCGAGCTCGAGCAAAAGCTAAAGCCTCGCTCGCGTTAAGCCGCCGTTGGCCAGCCGGAAGATAAGCTTTTGCCCAGCGATCGTTAATTGGTTTATCGAGAACAATACTTACCCCTCCCAACTCCGAAATTATCCTCTTAAAGCCAATGAAAGTAGTAACTACATAATAATCAATCGACAAGCCAGTAAAGTTTTCCAATGTCTTTTTAGCGAGCTCAGGCCCACCTAAAGCCATAGCCGAATTAATTTTGTCGTACCCATAGCCAGGAATTAAAACACGCGAATCACGCGGAAAAGAAACCAATGAAATCCTCTTTTTCTCGTTGTCAAGTTGAACCAAAATAATCGAATCGCTTCTACCCTCAATAATCTCGCTTCGAGAATCACTACCAAGCAAAAGCAAGCGAATTACCGATGGCTGAGAAATTAGACATTGAACTCGGTTCTCAAAATTAAGCGAAGGAATTCTGGCCTTTTTCTCCGCTTTCCTTTGACAACCAACCAAAACTGCCAGCCCAAAAACTAAGATTAAACCAACAAAAAAAACTCTTAGCTCAAACCTTAAGCATCTTGAAAATAAGCTGAATTTAATCTTTTCTCTTTGGTTTCTCATAAGTTTTTACTTTTTCATCGAACTTAAACTCTTCAATTTTAAAGCTTCCAGCCTGAGCTTTTAAAACAAGCTCGCCATCATGAATAAGTTCCACTTTCTTGTTGTCGTTTAAAAAATATACTGCTTTTACTTCAACTTCAGCCACCCCAATTAGTTCATTTGCGTCTTTGCTTTGATAAATACTCAAATTTTTAACTTTGCCATCGCCCCAAACTATTTTTCGCAAAAAAGGTCTCAGCTTAAATAAACTCTTTCTCGCTATTTTTTCTCGAAACTTTTTCATAGCTGAATTGCTAAAAAATTCTGGTGCCCTTTGAGAAAAAGCTTCTTGATTAAAATTTTCAGGATTAAAGTAAAAAGAGTTATAAAAAGATTGAATTAGCTCAATCAAC
>CALKMS010000133.1 GCA_938091145.1 uncultured bacterium | reverse complement strand
GCGCTTTTGCTGAGGTTTTGATGGTTTCCTTATAAGGAATTCGTGGTTCAAGAAGCTTGGCTTCCACTTTGAATTTTCGACTTAACCTTTCCGTTAGGATTTCAAGATGTAGGTCACCCAGTCCCGATACCACTGTTTGTTTGGTTTCAGTGTTTCTACTTACTTGCAAAGTTAAGTCTTCTTCAGTCAGTTTTTGTAAGCAGGTTGAAAGCTTTTCTTCATCGCCTTGGGTTTTTGGCTCAATGGCTACCGAAAAAACTGGCGTTGGAAATTTAGGCGGTGGAATTATGACTTTGTTTTTCTCTTCAGCCAAAGTATCTCCTGTAAAGGTTTCACTCAGCTTAGGGATACTCAAGATGTCACCAGCAGTTGCTTCTTCAATTTCTTCTTGATGCTTGCCTCTTGGAAGATAGAGGTGACTTATCCTTTCTTTTTTTCCTTTACTAACGTTGTAAACCTGACTTTCTTTTTTGATTGTACCCGAAAAAACTCTGATGTAACTGAGTTTGCCAACGTAAGGATCGGTTACCGTCTTAAAGACTATCGCTGTTAAACTGCTGTCTTGTGGGTTTAAAGTGACTTCCTGTCCATCTTTGGTCGCTTTTATGGGAACTTCGAGGGGAGAAGGGAAAAGCGAGATAATTGAGTTTAATAGCGGTTTAAGACCGCAGAGTTTAATTGAAGATCCGCAGAACACGGGGAAAAGAGAACCACTGGCGAAAGCCTTTTTTATTCCGCGTGCAATTTCTTCTTCTGTTAGTTCTCCTTCTGAAAGATATTTTTCTAGCAGTTCATCTTCACCTTCGGCAGCAGCTTCAATAATGGTTTCTCTTAAGGTAGCGGCCTTTTCTTTCTGATCAGGTGGTATTTCTTCTTCTTTATCTTCAACTGAGTAAAACTTTTGCGAAAAGAGATCAACGATGCCCTTGAAACTATTGCCTTCGCCAACCGGAAACTGAAAAAGAATGGGGTTAATCTCAAGCAGATCTTTAATAGATTGAAGAGACTCTTCAAAGCGGGCGTGCTCTTTATCTAGTTTATTAATAAGGAAGGCGACTGGTTTTTTTTCTATTAGGCGAAAGACTTTCTCAGTTTGAACTTGAGCACCGCTTAGAGCATCAACAACAATTAAAAAGGAGTCGGTTGCTGCGGCAGCGCTGACAACTTCTCCAATGAAATCAGCGTAACCGGGGGTGTCAATGATATTTATTTTATGGCCTCGATAAAAAAGGGGAGCTAAAGCCAGACTAATTGAGATTTGTCTTTTGATCTCTTCTGGTTCGAAATCGCTAGTAGTGTTACCTTCCTCAACTTTCCCCAATCGATTTATCTGTCCGCTGGCAAAGAGGAGCGCTTCAGTTAAAGATGTTTTTCCGCTTCCTCCATGTCCAGCTAAGGCAATGTTCCTTACTTTTCCGACCTCCACCTTTTTCATCTAACCTCCCCTTTCCCAAAACTTAGAAAATATACTATCACAATCCATAGCTTTTGAGGGTAGTGATATAATAAAAATAGAGTGCATTTTTAGATGATTAATTAATTGTTTGGTTGAAGTGGCTAGAGCTTTAAAAATTTTTTTCTTTTCGATTGGATTTGGAGCTTTATTGTATGTGGGGCTTTTAGTTGCTTATTTTTTTTATCCAAAGCTATTTATCCGTCAAGAGCCTGAAAACCTTGCCTTTTTAAACCGTCGAAGAATTAAAGTTGAAATTTATGTTCCCACTTTTCCTGGAGTAAAATGGGAATTTAAGCAAATTTTGGTCGATGGGATTAGTTTTCCGCATAATTTCTTCCGGGGTAACTTGAAAAAAAAAGCGGACTTTCTTCTTTCAGAAGGAAAGCATCGCTTTCGGATTGTTGGCCAAATAAGCATATGGGGGAAATACCGAAGAAGAGTCTGTTTAAATCATTGTTATTACCTTGATGTTACCCCTCCTTTTCTTAATTTAACAAATAGTTTAAAGGAAAACATTTATTACCCAACTTCAACTTGGAACTTTCAAGCTCAAACTGAACCTTTGAGTGAAGTTTATGTATTTTCACCCACTTCTCATTCTCACCTCTTAAAGTCCGATTTTAATGGTAATGTTAGGGGAGAGATTTTTTTAGCCTGCGGTAAAAATGATTTAGTTATTAAAGTTATTGATAGAGCCGGTAATTCTTCTTTTTTTCGCAAGCGGGTTTTTGTTGATTTAGTGAGTCCAACCACAGGGTTAGTTTATCCTCCTCCAGGCAAACTTTATCAAGCTAGCAGTGCTTATCTGCGGGTTGAAGTTTCTGATAACCTCGCTTTAAGCGGCGGCAGTTTTCGGGTTAACGGACGACCTTTCAAAGCCCTATTAAATCCTAAGTCAAAAACTTTAGTTTCGGTGTTTCCATTAACAAAAGACGGCACCTATACGGTTAGCGCGGAGGTAAGGGATTTAGCTGGTAACACTTCGATAAAAAAGTGGAGTTTTTACCTGGATACAACCTTTATAGTTGTTGATTTATCGGAGCGTCGTCTTTATCTTTATCGGAATGGAAAAGTCATCAGGACTTATAGAGTCGCTGTTGGACGTTTTGACTTTCCGACGCCGGTGGGTGACTGGAAAGTTATTGGCAAGAGAAAAAATCCAATCTGGCGAAATCCTCATATGAATTGGTCTAAAGATATGCCGGAGTTCATACCGCCTGGACCGAGCAACCCTCTGGGTCCGCGAGCTTTGGATCTTTCGGCTCCTCTGGTGCGAATTCACGGGACTCCTCAGATTGGTTCAATTGGCCATGCGGCTTCGCATGGGTGTATTAGAATGTATCCTTGGGACGTGATTGAACTTTTTGATTTAGTTAGGGTTGGCACACCGGTTAAAATACGATGGTAA
>CALKMS010000132.1 GCA_938091145.1 uncultured bacterium | reverse complement strand
CTTTAATTGAAGGTCATAAAAGTTTACTTCCTGTGGGTATTGTGAAAGTGGAGGGGAAATTTGAAGTCAACGAAGTAATTGAAATTGCCGATCAAAAAGGTTGGGTTTTCGCTAAAGGAATAACTAATTTTAGCAGCTCAGAGATTGCCAAAATAAAAGGTAAGAGATGTGAAGAAGCAGCTTGCTTGCTTGAAGGAGCCATTTCTGATGAGGTAGTTCATCGAGATGCTTTAGTAATTTTACCAATGGGAGGTTATGATGCGAGAAATCGTTCTTGAAGTTGGGAAGAGAGCTAAAAGAGCGGCTATGAAGCTATCGACAGCTTCAACTTCTGAGAAGAACAAAGCTTTGAAATTGATTGCCGAAAATCTTCTTAGCCAAAAAGATGTTATTTTGTCTGCTAATCAGGTTGATCTGGAAAAAGCTGACCAAAAAGGAATCACTGGAGCTTTAAGAGATCGTCTCTTGCTGACTGAAGGGCGATTAAAAGAGATGGCTAATGGCTTGCTTGAAGTAGTAGAGCTTAAGGACCCAGTTGGGGAGGTAGTAGCTGGCTGGAAAATTTCTAACGGTTTGGAAATTAAAAAAGTAAGGGTGCCTCTTGGAGTGGTAGCTATGATTTACGAAGCTCGCCCAAATGTGACGGTTGACGCTGCAGGTCTTTGTTTAAAATCAGGCAATGCGGTAATACTGCGGGG
Source organism: uncultured bacterium (assembly GCA_938091145.1). GTDB lineage: Bacteria > Actinomycetota > Aquicultoria > SKW223 > CALKMS01 > CALKMS01. Next base: position 3,158 of record CALKMS010000132.1, on the reverse strand, counting down.
GAGTTCAATTGCTTGGAACTCAAACTTTGCCTTGACCCGAGTTATTCGCGAAGCTTTGAGTCAGACAGAGCTGCCGGTCGATAGTGTTCAATATCTTGAAGATCCTTCACATGAAGCAGCGCAGGATTTAATGAAGTTAGTTGGTTATATTGATGTTCTTATTCCTCGGGGTGGTGAATCATTGATTCGCTCGACGATTGAGAACGCTAAGGTTCCGGTGATAGAAACCGGAGTTGGTAATTGCCATGTTTATGTTGATGCCAGTGCTGACCTTGAAATGGCAAAGAGAATTGTTATAAATGCCAAGTGCCAGCGTCCTGGTGTATGTAACGCTGCTGAGACTCTACTTGTTCATCAAAAAATAGCTAATTTGTTTCTTCCATTGATTGTTGAAGCCTTAAAGGAGCGCGGCGTTGAGATGTTTGGTTGTCCTGAAACGAGAAAAATCGTTTCTGGTGTCCAGCCGGCAACTGAAGAAGATTGGAAAAGAGAATATTTGGATTTAAAGATAGCTATTAAAGTGGTTGGTTCTCTTGATGAAGCAATAGCTCATATCAACACCTACGGCACTAAACATTCAGAAGCAATTGTAACCAATGATTACTTAAATGCTCGGCGTTTTCAGGAAGAGGTTGATGCAGCCGCTGTTTACGTTAATGCTTCAACTCGTTTTACAGATGGTGGCCAGTTTGGTTTAGGAGCGGAAATTGGCATTTCTACACAAAAACTTCACGCTCGTGGCCCTATGAGTTTAGCTGAGCTTACTTCAACTAAGTTTTTAATTAGTGGAAATGGCCAAATAAGAGAATAACACTCATCTTCAGAGATGCTTTTTATTAAATTTGCTGGTAAATTTGTGTTGACATCACACTAACAGGGTATTATAAAATTAAATGTGGCACCGTCTCATTGGCGCCCCTCCAATGCCCCTCCGAGCGGTGCCACTTTTATTTTCTTTTTATTTTTGGTAAAAAAGCTCAAGTTTTCTTAAAGCTTCAGTTTTTTGTTTTCCGCTCAAACTTGTTTTTTCAGTGCATTCTTTTAAGAATTCGATTGTATTTTGATATGTTCTCCGATTTACTGGATAAGGGTGACCATCTTTTCCGCCGTGGGCAAAGGAATAGCGAGCTGGGTCTTGCCAGGAAAGAGGCGTGCCGTAGATTAATTCTGCGGTTAAAGCTAGGGCTCTAAGTGTCTTCGCTCCGATTTTTGGCGTTTCTATAAGAGCGGTAAAATCGGCAGGGGGTTGATAATAGGTGTGGAGTAAAGTTTTTTCAATTTTTGCGGGATCGATATCTTTTAGCTCAACTGAATGACGAGCTGGAAGCTCAAGAAATCTTTTTAAGATTTTCCCTACTTTATTGGGTTTTTCCTTGGCTAAATGAACTATTGCGTTTTGGGCCTCAAGGCTATTTTTATCAGTTAAGTTGAGGACTTTTTCTTTCTTGACAGAAGTAATAATGGCGTTGTGAGGTTCAAGAACAAAGCTTTGGCAGGAAAAGCTCAGCCAGTGGTAACGGCGGGCTTGCCTTTGCTCTGCCAACATTCCTTGTTGAACAACTGCCCAATTACCTTTTTTGTCAAAAAAAATGCAATGATGGTAAAGCTGGAAGCTATCTTGGATAGCATTGTTATCTACTCTGGCGGTCAAGCGGCTCACTCTAATGAGCTTTTCTGTTTGTTTAAGTCCACATTGCGAACCGATTGTTTCGATTTCGGCTGGGGTTTTCAGGGCGGTTTTTCCTTTGCCACCTGCGATGAAAAAGCCGAGTTCGTTTTGGATTGGCTTGAGACCTTCTTTCATGGCGGCAGTGACAGTGGTGGTAAGACCAGAGCTATGCCAGTCAAAACCGAGTAGACAGCCGAAAGCTTGGAACCAAAAAGGGTCAGCAAGACGAGAAAGCAACTCTTGAGTGCCGAACTCTGAAACTATTACCCGACAGATCTCACCAGCTAAAGAACTCATTTTTTCAAAAAGCCAGGGCGGTGCTTTTCCGTAGTGGAGGGGGAGTACAGCCTGTCCTGTTCTCATAGGATTAATTTTAATGATACCCTTTGACAACACCTGGTTTTTTATAAGTCGGATGAAACAGTGGCTTTTTTGATTTATAATTATTTTTTCAACCTACTAAGAAACGCAAGATGGGAGGAAGTTTGTTGCTCAAGGATAATCCAATTGGTGTTTTTGACTCTGGAGTGGGTGGTTTGACTGTTTTGAGAGAAATCATTGATGCTTTACCCAATGAATCGGTTATTTATTTTGGTGATACTGCTCGCTGTCCATATGGTCCTCGCGACCTGAAGGAAGTAGAGAGATTTGTTCTGGAAATAGTTGATTTCCTTTCGCGCCAGGGAGTGAAAATGGTAGTCATTGCTTGTAATACGGGGACAGCAGCCGGGTTGGTTTCAGCTCAAAAAGAGTTTAAAAATCTCCCAATAATAGGAGTAATAAAACCTGGAGCTCAAGCTGCTTTTGAAACCACAAAGAACAAAAAGGTGGGGGTTATTGGGACGGTAGGAACTATTTCTAGCAGTTCATATCATAAAGCCCTTCTTGAGTTTGACGCCAGCATCGAGGTTTTTGCTAAAGCTACTCCTGAGTTTGTTGATTTTGTCGAACGGGGTGAAGTGGAAGGGGCGAAAATCGAAGAAGTTGCCCGCTCTTATCTTGAGCCCTTAAAAGCGGCGGGAATTGATAGCTTGATTTTAGGCTGTACGCATTATCCTTTGCTTTATCCGGTGATTAAAAAGATTATGGGAGATGGAGTTGAGGTTATAAGTTCAGCTAAAGAAACAGCGCGGGAGGTAAAGAATATTTTAGAACGTAAAGCCCTTTTGAGGAACTCATCAAATCCTGTGTACCGCTTTTTATCGACTGGCGATCCTCAAGAGTTTTTACGATTAGGTCGCTTGTTTTTAGGTAAGGAAATTACTCAAGTTGAAAAAGTTATTTTAAAATGAAGTTAATTATTTTGGGTAGTTCTGCCTTGCATCCTCATAATGGTTATGCCTGTAGTGGTTACTTAGTTGTGGCTAGTAACCAAAGCTGGCTGATTGACCTTGGGGGAGGTTCTTTTTTGAACTACCTTAATTTTCCCGATTGCTACCCTCCTTCGGGTGTAGTGATAACCCATCTCCACGGCGACCACTTCAGCGAC
>CALKMS010000131.1 GCA_938091145.1 uncultured bacterium | reverse complement strand
GGAAAGTGTAGGCGAAAGACTGAGGGAATTAAGTTAAAATTAAGCGGATGAAAAAAGAGCGAGCTCTTGAGCTTTTGTCCCGAGTTAAACAAGATTTTGAAGAAATTGCTCCATCTTTTTCTGAAACTCGTCGGCGTTTCTGGCCGGACCTTGCCTTTTTGCTTGAGCTGGTACGTGATGGAGAAAAGATTCTTGATGCGGGTTGCGGGAATGGCCGTCTGCTTGAAGGCATCTGGCGGAAAGTCAATTATGTCGGGCTTGATTCTTCACCAACCCTAATTAAGTATGCAAAAGAAAAATATGGAGGAAGGCCGGGTGTGAAGTTTTTGGTTGGTGATGTTTTAAATCTTCCTTTTAAAGACGAAAGTTTCGAGAAAGTTTTTGCAATTGCTCTCTTTCACCATATACCTTCTTTTGAGTTTCGTTTGAAAGCAGTTGAGGAAATAAAAAGGGTTTTAAAGCCAGGAGGTTTGGCTATAATTACTGTTTGGAATCTCTGGCAATTAAAATACTTGCCCTACCTTGTCTGGTCTTTTTTTAAAGATTTTTTGCTGGGATTTAGAATTGATTTCCGGGATACTTTTATTCCTTGGAAAAGGGGCAGAAGTAAAGTTTTTCGTTATGTTCATGCTTTCACTCTGAAGGAACTCGAAAAGTTATTAAAAAGAGCAGGTTTAATGGTAAAAAAGTCCGGTTACACAAGGCGTGGTAAATTTAGGCCCAATATTTTCGCGATAGCAGTAAAAGTTCAAAAAGAGACTGAAGCGTAAAGAGACAGAGGGAAAAGTAGATCGTAGCAATGGATTTTAGTTTACCGTAAAGGTTTGGTTAAAAAAGAATTACTTGGTGACAATGTTAACAAGTTTTTGGGGCACGCAGACGACTTTGATAACTTCTTTGTTTTCAATAAACTTTTGAATTCGCGTGTCTTCAAGCGCTAATTTTTTTATTTCTTCAACCGAAAGGTTAGCGGGTAAAGTTAGTCGTTGTCTCAGTTTTCCGTTAACTTGAATAGCAATTTCCACCTCATCTTTTTTGATTAGTTCAGGGCGGTAAGATGGCCATTCCTGAAGATGAACGCTTTCAGTGTATCCCATCTTTTCCCAGAGTTCCTCAGCAAGGTGGGGAACAAAAGGAGCTAACATCAAAATAAGCTTTTCACTTGCCTCTTTAACCAGTTCAAAGTTTCTTGCCTCAACTGTTTTTTTCTCATTATATTCGTAGAACTCATTGACAAGTTCCATTAAGGCGGCAATTGCAGTGTTGAAGCTAAAACTACCCTCAATGTCTTCGGTAACTTTTTTGATGGTGGTATGGAGCTTTTGCTGCAGTTTTCGATCTAAATCGTCAAGTTCGCTCAAGAAGGGACCCTTGATAACTTTCTGGTTTTCCTCAATTAACCGCCAAACTCTTTTTAGAAAACGGTGAACCCCTTCAACGCCTTGATCGCTCCACTCCAAATCTTTTTCTGGTGGTGAAGCAAAGAGAATAAAAAGGCGGGTAGTATCAGCGCCATATTGTTCAATAATGTAAGCAGGGTCAACGACGTTTCCTTTGGACTTACTCATTTTCGCTCCGTCTTTGATAACCATTCCTTGAGTGAGAAGATTGGTGAATGGTTCGTCAATTTTGGTTAGTCCTAAGTCTCGAAAGACTTTGGTGAAAAAACGAGCGTAGAGAAGATGTAAAATAGCATGCTCAATTCCACCGATGTACTGATCGACTGGCATCCAGTAAGTAGCCTTTTTTTGGTCAAAAATTTTCTCACTTTCTTTCGGACTGGTATAGCGAAAGAAATACCACGACGAACAAGTGAAAGTATCCATGGTATCTGTTTCCCTTTTAGCTTTGCAATTGCACACTGGACAGTGGGTGTTAACAAAGTCGGGGACGTTGGCTAGCGGAGAGCCACTACCAGCTCTAAAATCTACTTTATCAGGAAGGTAAACGGGAAGCTGATTTTCAGGAACGGGAACTATTCCGCATTTTTCGCAGTAAACGATGGGTATCGGATTGCCCCAATATCTTTGGCGGGAAATTAACCAGTCACGCAATTTATAGTTGATTGCATAATGCCCGATGCCTTTTTCTTCGAGGTATGAAATTATTTTTCTAATTCCTTCTTTACTTTTTAGGCCATTAAATGGTCCGGAGTTTACCATTATCCCTTCACCGGTATAAGCTTCGTTTAACTCAAAAACTCCGGGACCCCTTTCTGGTTTAATCACTTCAACAATTGGCAGGTTGTATTTAATAGCGAATTCGTAGTCTCTTTGGTCGTGGGCGGGGACAGCCATAATGGCACCAGTTCCGTACTCCACTAAAACATAGTTGGCGACCCAAATGGGAACTTCCAGGTTGTTTAAAGGATTGACTGCGTAAAATCCGGTAAAGTAACCCTCTTTTTCAGTTATTGCTCCAACACGGCTTTCTTCAGTAAACTGATTTTGTTGGTGAATTAATCTTTCCAAATGGTGCTTTTTTTCGGGTGGTGTCAATTTTTCGGCCAGCGGGTGTTCGGGAGAGAGAGCAAAAAAAGTCACACCATAAAGAGTGTCGGGACGAGTAGTGAAAACCGGAATGACTTCGCCTGTTTCTTTAATTCGGAAATTAACCTCGGCGCCTTCGCTTTTACCAATCCAGTTTCTTTGCATTGTTTTTACTCTTTCGGGCCATCCCTCAAGCTTATCAAGGTCTTTTAAAAGTTCTTCAGCATAGGCTGTGATTTTAAAAAACCATTGCTCTAGATTTTTTCGACCTACTAAACTGTCACAACGCCAGCAGCGGCCACCAATTACTTGTTCATTAGCCAAGACCGTTTCGCAGCTAGGGCACCAGTTGACCGGAGCTTCTTTTCGATAAGCTAAACCGTTTTTATAAAACTGGAGAAAAATCCATTGACCCCATCGGTAGTATTCAGGAAGGCAAGTAACCACCTCTCTTCGCCAGTCATAGGAAAGTCCAAGTTGCTTTAGCTGCTTTCTCATGGTTTCAATGTTATTGAGCGTCCATTCTTTTGGATGAACACCAGCGGCTATTGCGGCGTTTTCGGCTGGCAAACCAAAGGCATCAAAACCCATCGGATAAAGAACGTTAAAGCCTTTCATTCGGTAGTAACGTGCGGTCACATCGCCAATTGAATAGTTGCGAACATGCCCCATGTGAATTGGTCCTGATGGGTAGGGAAACATCTCCAGAATGTATTTTTTGGGTTTGGTAATATCCTCTTCTACCTGATATATTTTGTTTTCTTCCCATATTTGCTGCCATTTTTTTTCTATTTCTTTAAATCTATAGATGTCCAATTTTTACTTCCCCCCCAATCAGGTTAAAAATTTGAATTATAAAATAAAATAAAGCATATGTTATTTCAACTTCAAAGAGGAAGGAATGGTTACTGGGTTTTAGTTTTTTTCTTAATTTTTTTAGATTTAGGTTTTCTAAATGAAGATTTAATTTCTTTATCTTTAGGATTTTTTTCTGATGTTGGTTCGGGCCTATTTTTTTCCAGAACATCTGGGATAGACTTAGCGGGATAAA
>CALKMS010000130.1 GCA_938091145.1 uncultured bacterium | reverse complement strand
AAAAAGACTGGACCTGTTCTGGCAAAAAAAAACGATCCCCGGATTACTCCAGTTGGACGTTTTTTAAGGCGCTATCGGCTGGATGAAATCCCCCAACTCATAAACATCCTAAAAGGAGAGATGAGTTTTGTTGGGCCTCGGCCTGAAAGGCCATTTTTTGTCGAAAAATTTAAAAAAACTGTTCCTGGTTACACTGAAAGATTTCGGATTAAACCGGGCCTAACCGGTTTAGCCCAAATTAGCGGTAGTTATTCTATCAGCGCCCGCAACAAACTAAAATATGACCTTATTTACATATACAATCAGTCGCTTTTTTTGGATCTCAAGATTATTATTCAAACAATAAAAGTTGTCTTAAAAGGACAGGGCCAGTAATTTAAAATAGAAAATTAGAAAGGTAAGGTTGGCTAAAAAAAAGAGAAAAAAGCTTAAGCAAAAAAAAGAAAAATTAGTGGAAAAAAGTTGGGTTGAGAAGTTTATCTCTTATCTTTATTATTTTTTAGCTTTTTCAATCCCATTAATCTTTGCTCGAATAACTTACGACCAGTTTGATATGCCCAAAATCACTGTCTTTCGAATAGTCTCAATTTTGATAATCTTCCTGTATTTTTACGCCATAATTTTAGGCCGGAAAAAGGAAATCCGCTGGCATCCCTATTTAATATTCCTCTTAGCCTTTTTAATTATCTCCTTTCTTTCGACTATTTTCTCCATCAATCCCGCCACCGCTTTTTTTGGTAAGTACCGCCGATTTGAAGGATCTTTTACCTTCTTGCTTTACGCCGCTTTAGTCTTTATTTTTCTTCAGACATTTGAAAAAAGAGAGCAAATTAAAACCCTTTTTACTTGGGCCATAATAGCTGGTACTTTCTCTAGCTTTTACGGAATTCTTCAGTATTTTCACAAAGACCCCCTTGAATGGGGGCAACTTCCTTTCGAAGCTGGAAGGGCTTTCTCGACTATGGGCAACCCAGCCCTTTACGGAGGCCTTCTAACAATCATTTTGCCTCTTTCAATTGCCTTTACTTTAGCTTCAAAAGATTCGATTAAAACTACTCTTTACGCTACCTCAGTTTTTCTTCTTTTCTTTGCTTTAGGAGTAACTTTTAACCGCTCAGGCTGGGTTGCCACAGCTCTCGCTCTCCTGCTCTTTTTATTATCCCTTCTCTTTTTTAGTCGGAAAAAAAAGCTTTGCAAGGAATATCTTTTCAATTTTCTTTTTCTTTTGCTTCTTCTCGCAGGCATATTAGGAATCATTCAGTATCAGTCAAGCCGCAATCCTAATGCTCCTATGAACATTTTGCAAAGAGCAGCTACCCTGACCACCCTTGAAGAAGGAACCTTTGCTCATCGGATTGAAATCTGGAAAGCCGCTCTAAAGTCAATGTTTAAAAGACCTTTGCTTGGTTGGGGACCCGACACTTTCCGCCTGGTATCGCGGCTTTTCCAGACACGAAAATACACCAGCATCGCCCCCACAGTCGTAGCTGACAACGTTCACAATTTTTTGCTCCAAATAGGATCAGGCACTGGCTTTCTCGGCATCCTAACCATGATTTTGTTTTTAATCAGTACTTTCTCTGAAGCTTTGAGATTGCTCTTTGCCCCATCGGAAACAAAACCCGAAAACGAAGAAAAATTAATTCTCAACCTTGGAATTCTTCTAGCAGGAATAGCTTACTTTACCAATCTTCTTTTCAACGTAAGTATAGTTGGAAGCTCTTTAATCTGGTGGTTAATGATGGCAGCCGTTTTAACTCAAAGCCCTCAAGTAAAAACCATTGCCCTCCCTGATAAAGTTAAAAGCTCTCCTTTCTCCTTAGGATTTCTTATTTTTATTGGGTTTTTAACCTTGGTTGGGATATATGTTTCTCTTGCTCATTTTTTAGCTGATTATTATGTAGTCGAAGGAACCCGCTGGAAATCAGTTGACACCAATAAGGCTGACCAAAATTTCGCGTTGGCCGTTAAGTTAAACCCTTACAACGAACGCTATCCCGCTGAGTGGGGAAGATATTATCTGGATTTAGCTCAACAAACCCAAAGCGATGAATACTATGAAAAAGCAGAAAAACTTCTCAAACAAGCAGTCAAAGTCTCTCCTTACGAAACAGACTCATTAATCTTTTTAGCTGACTTGTATCGTGTCAGGGGTTTCAACAAGAAAAACAAAGAAGACCTTGACAAAGCTCTCAACTATGCCAATAAAGCTTTAAAAATTTGCCCTTATCTTTACTCCGGTTATCTAGAAAGAGGATTGGTTTATCAGATAACTTCCCAGTGGAAAAAAGCCGCGATTAATCTAGCAAAAGCCGTTGACCTTAACCCAGGTTACGCTCTCGGCTGGCAACAGTTAGGCTTCACTTATGAAAAATTAGGGAAACCCGATGAAGCCCTTCGAGCTTACAAAAAAGCTTATGAGCTTGACCCAACTAACGAAACCTTTAAGCAAAACTATGAAAAAATAAAAAAGATACTCAAATTGTAGGTTGACCGATTGAGAACAAAAGTTTAAACTTCATTTCTATGTTACAAACGATAAAAGAAAGGAAAAAAGTTAGATGACCAGTTATGACCCAAACCACATCCACACCAAAGTAAAAATCACGCGAAAAGCGGTTGCTTTTGTTATTTCAAAAAGCTTTTTCAACTTCGTAGTTATTTGTCTGGGCTTGGTCATCTTAGGGGCGGTTGTAATCACTTTAACCAGCCAACCTTCATTTTGTAATCTCTGTCATATAGTCCGACCAGCTATAAATTCTTGGAAGGAATCAACTCACAGTAAGGTTAAATGCTTAGCCTGCCATGTAGAGCCTGGCTTTTTTAATCTTTTAAAAGAAAAGGCAGGAGCAGTTAAAGAACCCATTCTCTACTTTACTGGAAACTACGAAACACCATTGAACAAGGAAAGCAAATTAGCAAAAGAAATGTCAGACGAGGCCTGTCTCCAATGCCATAAAATGAAAGAAAAAGAAGAAAAAGTCACCTACGCCATGGGCATAATTATGAACCACTCTGCCCATGCCGAGGTTGGCTTGAGTTGCACTAAATGTCACAATCGTATTGCTCACCCCACAAAAGACCATCAAAACTTTTTATCTATGGATTACTGTTTTACCTGTCACACTGGTAACGCTCTTAAGAACGAGTGTAGTCTTTGTCATACTGAAGTTTTCCTTAAGAATCGCTTAAAAAAATAGCTTCCCTTAAGCCAGAGCAAGCTTTCTACAAAGATAATTTTAATGCTTTCAATAATGCTTTCAAATAGCGCTCTTTAAAAGCTCTAAAGCGGCTTGGTACACTTCTTCAACCGTTATCTTTTGCACACACAAATTTTGTCGGCAGTTATAAACAACCCCTTGATACTGACGAATGCAAGGACTACAATCCAGCGGGTGGTAAATGGTTTTGCTTCTTACGCCATAAGGTCCCCATTTAAGGGGGGTATTGGGACCGTATAAACCTAAAACCGGTGTTCCCTCAGCTGCAGCCAGATGCAAGGCTCCCGTATCCACCCCAATAAAAAGAACCGCTTTTTTAAGCAAAACTGCAAACTGTTTCAAGTTGAGCTTCCCAGCTGAAACAACAGGATTAAAGTTGAGCTTGACAATTACCTCTTTTACTGCTTCGTCTTCAGCTGAGCTACCACTGATAATCAAACGAAAGCCTTTAGCTCGCAAGATTTCCGCTAACTCTGCCCATTTTTCACTTTCCCAGCGCCGAGAGGCGGCTCTCGGACTGGTTGATGGATGAAGAATAATCAGCCTGTCAAGTCTCTTAATACCTTCTTGCTTTAAAAAATCCCTTACTTTTTCGTGGTCATGTCGGGAAACAGCAACCGGTTCAAGCTTTATTTCTCTTTTTTTTCTGGCGCCAACTGCAATCGCCAGCTGATAGAAATTTTCAACTTCATGTAAATCAACTCGATAAGGAACTTTTATATTAAACAAACCCTTGCGCCCCTGCCAGGGAAGAGCAAAGCCAACCCGCCAGGTAGCTCCAATGAGATAGGCGATGATTGTGGTAAAGCGATAGTAATGTTCCGCCTCGACTACCATAGTAAATTTTTTTTCACGAAGCTTTCGGAAAATATTTTTCAAAGAACCCAACTGAGTTGGATCAAAGTAAATTATTTCATCAATAAAGCTTTGCCCTTCAACCACTTCTCTTACGCGAGGAGTAGTTAGGAGGGCTAGTTTTGCTTGAGGGAAAGTTTCCTTTAGAGCTTTCAAGGTTGGGAGTAAAAGAATTAAATCGCCAAGAGCTACTGTCTTGATAACTAAAATTTTTTCAATCTTTTGGGGATCAAAGGTTGGTGGTGACTGAAAAAACCCTTTTAGTCGCTCAAATAGGGTTAGAGAAACACAGAGTAGAGTGCCTAAATACTTGTCGAAAAAGCGAAAAAGCTCAATCATTTTCAAAATTTAAAAGTTTCAACTTTTTTTTCTCCCGACCGACAATCAACCTTTCTCAAGCAATTCCTTCAATTAAAGCCTGAGCTAAAAGAGGTAGTAAAATTTCGTGATGACCAACGAAGTAGTAACCTTCAGAACCTTTTTTTAAAGTGGGGCGAGCCACCACATTTTGTTTTGGCCGATAATGGAGCTGAAAATCAAAGTTGGCAGTAGTAAACTTCTCTACTTCATACCCTAAGTTCCTGACCACTGTCAAAGCCTTGAGGAAAACTTCAGGAAGCAAAACCGCTGAGCCAATGTTTAAATAAACTCCTCCATCATTAAGCTCTTTTACCGCACCGCAGAAAAGTTGAAAATCAAGCAAGCTTGCTTTTCCCAGAGCCTCACCGTTTACACTGGGATGGGTGTGAACAATATCTGTCCCAATCGCTACATGAACCGTCACCGGAATACCTCTTTGCCCAGCCGCTAAAAGAAGACTCAAATCAGAAAAAGGAGGCTTTTCGTTCTCTAACTTTTTAATCACAGCTTCACCATATCCCCAGCCTTTCTCTTTGGCTTCTAATAAAGCACTGTTAATTAGCTCGCCGGTTTCTCGAGCAAAACCAAAACTCCCATCCTGTAAGCTCTGGCTAACATCTTCTGAGGTCTCACCAATCAAAGCTACTTCAACATCGTGAATGACGCCAGCTCCATTTAATGCCACAAAATCAACAAAACCCTTGTCCATCAGCTTAATTAAATAAGGCGTCAAGCCAACCTTGATTAGATGGGCTCCCATTGCCCAGATTACTGGCTTGCCTTTGTGGCGGGCGAGAAGAATTTTCTGGACAAGCTTTCGCAAGTCACGAGTAGCCAGGATTTCTGGTAAAGAAGAAAAAAAATCAGCAAAGGTTGCGGGCTCTAAAGGTGGCTGAGCAAAATTTTCTTTCTTTACTAAGTTTTTTCGGGTCTTGAGAGGGTAAGTTTTAACTCGGGAAAAATCGAGAGGTTTAATTTTCTTTTTTTTCATTTTCTCCCCATCCCCTGATAAACATAGCCAAGCTGGCGAAGTTTTTCTCCCGTAAGAATATTACGAGTGTCATATATTACTTTGCCTTTAATATTTTCCTCTGCCTTTGCCCAGTCTATTTCTTTAAACTCATCCCACTCAGTTAAAATTAAAACGCCTTCAGCACCTTGAAGTGTTTCATCAATTGAAGAGCAAACCTCAAGCCAGGGCAAGATCTTCAAAGCATTTTCACTGGCTTTGGGGTCATAAGCTTTAACTTCAGCCCCTTTCTCCCTCAACCGATTTACTATTTTTAAGGCTGGGGATTCTCGCACATCGTCGGTTCCCTTTTTAAAAGCTAAGCCCAGAGCGGCAATTTTTTTCTTTTCCAGGCCTCCTAAAAGCTTTTCTAAACAATTCACAACATACTCAATCTGCTGATCATTAACTCTTAAAACTTCTTCTAAAAAAGTTTGAGGTTGGCCACTCTTTTTTGATTCGTAAACCAAACTTTTCACATCTTTCGGAAAGCAACTACCACCAAAACCCGGACCTGGATTTAAAAAGGCTCTGCCAATGCGGCTATCAAGTCCTATACCTTCCATCACTTTTAAAACATCCACTCCCCAGCTATCACACAAACGAGCAATTGAGTTTGCAAAGGTTATCTTGGTGGCTAAAAAAGCATTAGCAGCATACTTAATTAGCTCGGCTGTTCGGCGGTCAGTAACAATAAAGGGAAAGCCATGCTCAATCAAAGGAGCATAAACTTCTTTCATAAGTTTTAATGCTTCTTCGCTTTCCACCCCGACTACAATCCTGTCTGGTTCCATAAAATCTTTAACCGCTGTGCCTTCCTTTAAAAACTCGGGGTTGGAAGCAACTTCAAAAGAAGCAAAAGGTGCCACTTGTTTAATTGCTTCGGTAACTTTTTCGCCAGTACCAACAGGAACTGTGCTTTTATCGACTACTAAAGTGAAATCATCACCAAGGCTAACACCAATTTCTTTGGCTACTTGAAGCACAAAAGAAAGATCAGTTGAACCATCGGGCAAGGAAGGAGTCCCCACGCAGATAAAAAGGACTTTTGAGTTTTTAACCGCTTCTTCTGAGCTATCGGTAAAGCGGATTCTTCCTAATTGGCGGTTTCTTCTCAGTAGTTCATCAAGTCCTTCCTCTACAATGGGCACCTTTCCAGCTTGCAAACAACTCAGTTTTTCCCGATCTTTTTCGACACAAATAACCTCATGTCCCAGTTCAGCCAGGCAAGCACCAGTAACCAGCCCCACATACCCCGCACCAAAAATCCCAATCTTCAATTTAGCCCTCCTTGTTAAAAAGAGTTTTTGTTCAGAAAATAATACCCTAAACTTAGCAAATAAAAAATTAGCTTTCTTGCTTTCGAACTAAAATCATTGCTTTTTCAGTAACTCCAGCCGGGTTAATCATAGTCAAGCACTTTTTATCTGAACAAAGCTTTTTTCCGCAAGGAGCGCAGTCAACCTCCCGCCTTAATAAAAAATAATCTCCTTGCCAGGGTCCCCAGAGTTCTGGCAAATTAGTACCACTATAAACAGCAACAAAGGGCGTCCCAAGAGCTGAAGCTAGGTGCAGCGGTCCAGTATCGCCAGCAATAAAAAGTCGGGCTTTTGCTATTAAAGCAATGAGTTCCGCCAAGCTTAGCTCTCCCGCTAATGAAACAGCTGAACTGCCAATATTTTCAGCTAAATTTTGCGCCTCCTCTTTTTCCTCTTGAGAGCCGGTAACAACAATTAAAAAACCTTCTTCTCGCAATTTTTTTCCAACTTGAACAAAATTTTTTAGCGGCCATTTTTTAGCCTGGCTGCCAGCTCCTGGATGAATGATTACAAAACCCCCTTTAAAATCAAACTTCTTAAGAAGCTGCTCAACTTTTTCTTTAGCTTTTGGGGGAATAAAAATTTCCAGAGAACGCTGAGTTATTTCCACTCCTAGCGCTTCAATTAAAGCGAGGTGTTTTTCGACCGCATGCTTTTCAAAAGGATAATCAGGCATCACGCTAAGCAAAAAACCACCACCAGTTACCCCGTACCCAAGCCGAAGAGGAATGCCCGCTAACCACATTGCGACTATATGTCGAAGGTCGCCGCGAAAATCGACCCCCAGGTCAAAATTTCCTTGCTTTAATTGCCAAACCAAACCAAACAGCCCTTCCCCTTTCCCCGAACGAGAAAACCAGGAAGCCTGAAAAACTTCAACTTTATCCACATTAGGGTTGTATAAGTAAATATCTTTTGCCCAGGGTCCAACAAAAACTGTAATCTCAGCATCCAGATAAGCTTTTCGCAAGTTGTGAACAGCAGGTGTAGTAAAAACTACATCTCCCAGGTGGTCAAGAATGAGTAAGGCAATTTTTTTCACCTCTGGCTTTCCCTTAAACTCTGGATGTTCTAAAAAACTCGAGGGAGGCTGGCGAAAAAGAAAACCAATGTCAACTAAAGTAGCCAGGGCTTTCCAGAAAGGGTTAACTAAAACATATTTTCTTTTCATACTTTTTTCCTTTTAACCAAATCAGTCAAAATAAAAGAAATTTCTTCCCACTCAAATCCTCGAAAAAACCAGAGAAATAAAAAATAAGATAATGCCCCAAAGAAAACTAAAACCAGAACGTGAAAGCTCAATCGAAGCCAGTAAAGCAAAATTCCCATCGTAAAAGCAGCCAAAAAGGGCTTTAAAAAAGAATGCAAAGCATCTTTAATCTCAAATTTTATTTTTAAAGAGGCACCGCTCAAAATAACCACTCCCAAATAGGACAGGAAAGTCGCCCAGGCTGCACCAATAAATCCGTATCTCGGGATAAGGATTAAATTCAAAGCCAGATTAAATATTAAGCCAGTCAAATCAATATAAAAATTAGTTTTTTGTCGATTTTGAGAATTCAAAATGTGGATCGTTCCTTCTCTTAAAGAAAGAAAGGGGAAAGAAAAAATTAAAATGGAAAAAGCCGCCGCAATCAAATCGGCTGATTTTTGGTAAAGAAAACTCATCAAGCTTGAAGAAAGCACAAAACCGCCAACAGCCAAAGGAAAAGAAATAATACTCAAGTAACGCAAGCCTTTCTTAGCCACTTCTTCCATTGTTTCCTTGTTTTCCCGATAAAATCGAGAAAGCGAAGGGAAAATAGCCAACATCAATGACTGAGGAAGGAAAGCTATGGCTTCAATTATTCGATAGCCCGCCGTATACCAACCAGTTTGGGCTGCTCCTTTTATAGAAAAAAGTAAAACGGTATCAACCTTAAAGAAAAGCATAAAAATCAGGCTGGAAAGGACAAAGGGCCAGGCTTCTTTTATTAACCATTTGGCCACCTGAAAATCAGGCTGAAATAAAAATGGAAAACCATACCGATTTAATAAGAAAAAGCCCAATAAAGTAGTTAAAAACCAGCTTGCAAACCAGAGCCAGGAAAGAGCAATCAAGCCGTAACCTTTAACCATTAAAAAAATACCAACCAAACTCAAAATCAAATGATTTAAGGTTAGAGTCAAAGCAAAATAAAAAGACTTTTCTAAAGCTACAAAATTATCAATGAAAGTAAAGGTTAAAGTTTGAAATGCAATGCTCAGGGAAAATATCCTCAAAGAAACCAGGGTCTCAGGGTCGTAAGGAAGAAAATAAGTTAAACCCAAAAGGATCAAAGTGGTGGAAATTATTAAAACTAACCTAATCAATAAGATGTTACTTAAATACAGACTAGCTTTTTCCGGAGAGCGAGGGATTTCTCTTAGTTGCAGATTAGTCAGACCAAAAATGGAAATTAAAAAGAAAAAGGAGGTGAAAGAATTAACAAAATTGTACTTACCAAAGACAGCTTCGCCCAAATAACGATAAGCATAGATTATAAAAACAAAGGTTAATAGCTTACCTAAAATTTGGCTCGCCGCCAGAAAAAAAGTGTTTTTGAATACTTTTCGGCGAAATTTACTCAATAATTTTTACCTTTCCTTAAATTTTCGCTCAAATTTTTAAACAATTTAAACACCTCTTCTACGGAGATTGAATCCATACAATCGAGTTTCTGGCACTTCTGAAAACTACCTAAAATTTGGCGATAACAAGGGGCACAATCAATTTTAGCCTGAATATAGCGGTGTTTCTCTCCAATTGGCGCCAGGCGCCAACCTTCAGTCGGCCCATAAATTGTCAAGGTAGGCGTGCCAACTGCCGCCGCTATGTGCATGGGTCCACAATCATTGCCTACCGCCATCCAACTTCTCTCCAAAAGAGCAGCTGTTTGTTTCAAATCAGTTTTTCCAGCTAAGTTAACCACCTTGCCTTTAATCTTACTTGCTACTTCCTCAGCTATCACTCGGTCCCCTTCGCCCCCTAAAATTAAAAAAGCTACTTTTTCTTCTTCTTTTAGAATACGGTTAGCCAGCTGGGCAAAGTTTTTTTCTCCCCAGCGCTTCGAAGGCATCACTGTTCCTGGATTTACGCCGCCACCAGGCAAAAAAGCAATTACTTTCTTATCATTCAAACCTTCTATTTTGTAGACATTCTTTGACCATTCCTTTAAGCCCAGCGGAACTTTAAGTTTCATTTCCCAAGCCTTTGGTTCAATCCCAATTAAGCTCAAAAGGCTTAAATAACCTTCCTTTTCAGTAAACCTATCTTCCGGCGAGCGAGTTAAAGCGTGAGTAAGCAAAAACCCCCGATTAAAAGCATCGAAACCAAGACGATATCTGGCTTTAATAAGCCAGGCAGTCAGAATAGGTGAGATACCTACATCGCCAACAATAATCAAGTCATAGCGGTTTTTTCTTTCTTTTCTTAGACGAGAAAAAAAGTAAACTGGCTTCTTAAAAAGGTCGCGAAGAGAAAAGTATGGAACAAGGGCTTTTATGTCAGGGTTGTTTTCAAGAACAGCCTTTGACCAGTCCCCAACAATAAAAAAAATTTCGGCTTGAGGAAAGGCTGCCTTTAAGGAAGCAACCATAGGAGTCATCATCAATACATCGCCAATACAGCATTCGCGGGAAATCAAAATTTTTTTAATATTTTGAGGCTCAAACTTTCGCTGCCTAACTAAAGGAGCGATAAACTTGTTTCCTAACCAGCAAACGAGATCTACTAGTTTCTTGAGCAACTTTCACCTTTCTTTTATTTATTTTTTA
>CALKMS010000129.1 GCA_938091145.1 uncultured bacterium | reverse complement strand
TCTTCATTGCTAAAGTTCCTGAGTTCCTCCGCTCGCATTTTTACTCTCCCTCCCTCTGAACAATCTTTGTTTTTATAGGAAGTTTAGTAGAAGCCAGCCTCAAAGCTTCAAAAGCTGCTTCCCGTTCGATGCCAGCGAGCTCAAAAATTACTCGCCCCGGCTTAACCACCGCCACCCAGTACTCAGGTGAGCCTTTGCCACTTCCCATTCGGGTTTCAGCTGGCTTCTTGGTTACAGGTTTATCGGGAAAAACATTGATCCAGACCTTTCCACCCCTTTTTAAATACCGAGCTATGGCAATTCGAGCCGCTTCAATTTGCTGAGCTGTCAGCCACCCCGGAGTTAAAGCCTTAAGGCCGTAATCGCCAAAGTGAAGAGAAGTTCCACCTTTAGCTTGGCCTTTCATTCGTCCACGCTGTGCCCGACGGAATTTAGTCTTTTTAGGTTGTAACATTTTCGTCTACCTCCTGGTCATAACGGTGAGTATCAGCACTCTCAGCTAAAAGAGTTGCAGCTGTTTCAGTATTTCCCTCTGCTTGCTGTTCACTAACTGGTTTTTCGGTTTCACCCTCGGTCTCTAACTGACCTTTTTTAAATACGTCTCCTTTGTAAATCCATACTTTCACTCCAATGCGTCCATATTTAGTCAAGGCTTCAGCGAAACCATAATCAATTTGAGCTCTCAAAGTATGCAGCGGAACCCGTCCCTCGCGGTACCATTCGCGACGAGCAATTTCAGCTCCACCCAAACGACCAGCACAGGAAATTTTTATCCCCTTGGCACCCATCCTGAGAGCTGAAGTAATTGCCCTCTTCATAGCACGTCGGTGAGAAACTCGAGCTTCAATCTGATCAGCAACGCTTTGAGCAACAAGTTCAGCATCAAGCTCGGGAATCCTCACTTCCTTAATGTCCACCTTTACTTTCCTTTGATTAGTAAGTTTTTCCAACTGGCTTTTCAGTTGGTCAACCTCCGCTCCTTTCCTTCCAATAACTACCCCTGGACGAGCAGTGTAAATGGTTACCATTACTTCCTCCGCCGCTTTTTTTAGTCTACTTATTTCTATTCTGGAAACAGTACCTTTTCTTAACTTCTTCCTTATATAATCGCGAATGAGTGCGTCCTCGATTACTCCCTGAGTATAATCCTTACCACTGCTAAACCAGTTAGAACGCCAGTTCTCAATAATTCCTATCCTAAAACCGATCGGATTAACTTTCTGCCCCATTAATCTTTCCCTCCCATCTCAGCCAGGACTATCTTAATATGGCTGGTATAGTACTTCACCATAGTTGCCCGACCCATTGCCCGAGGACGATATCGCTTCAAAGCTGGTCCCTGGTCAACTCGAGCCTCTTTGACGTAAAGATTTTCCAATTTCAAATGATGGTTGAATTCAGCGTTAGCAGCAGCAGAATCTAAAATTTTTTTAACAATGCGGCTCGCCGACCGAGGATTGAAAGATAAAATCGTTTGGGCTTCGCTCAAACTTTTTCCCCGAATTAAATCAACAATTGCTCGAGCCTTCCGAGGTGCAACCCTTATAAATTTTCCCTCCGCTTTTGCTTCAGCCATTTCTAAACTAACCTCCACTATTTCACCTTAGTAGTTCGCTCACTAGCTCCACTATGACCCCTAAAAGTTCTTGTTGGGGCAAACTCTCCTAACTTGTGACCGACCATCGATTCAGTAATAAAAATCGGGATATGGCGACGGCCATTGTAAACAGCTATAGTATGGCCAACCATTTCGGGTACAATCGTGGATCTCCTCGACCAAGTCTTAATAATCTTCTTCTCCCCCCGGCTGTTAAGCTGCAAAATCTTCTTTAAAAGTTTCTCTTCAACGTATGGACCTTTTTTCAAAGAACGTGGCATAAAGCTCTACCCTTTCCTCCTTTTGATAATGTACTTGTCTGAAGGTTTCTTTTTTCTGGTCTTGTAGCCATATGTAGGTTTACCCCAGGGTGTCACTGGATGTCGGCCAGGACCCGACTTGCCTTCACCTCCGCCATGGGGATGATCAATGGGGTTCATTGCTGTTCCCCTTACAGTTGGCCTTACGCCTTTCCAACGAGAACGGCCAGCTTTACCAATCTTTACTAACTCGTGCTCAGCGTTCCCCAGTTGGCCAATCGTTGCTCGACAGCTTAGTTTAAATGCCCTTATCTCGCCCGAAGGCAAACGAACTTGAGCATACTCACCTTCTTTGGCAAGAATCTGAGCTCCAACTCCAGCCGAACGAACTAACTTAGCTTTGCCTCCAGGCTGCAAAGTTAAGTTGTGAATAATTGTCCCCACTGGAATCTCACTCAAAGGTAAAGCGTTACCCGGCTTTATATCTGAGCCAGGACCGGAAGAAACAGTATCACCAACCTTAAGACCCTGGGGTGCCAAAATATACCTTTTTTCTCCATCAACATAATGAAGCAAAGCAATGCGAGCTGAGCGATTAGGGTCATACTCTATACTCACAACTTTTGCCGGAATGCCGTCCTTATCCCTTTTAAAATCAATCAGGCGATAAAGCCTCTTGTGACCACCACCTTTATGCCTTACAGTTAAACGGCCCTGAAAGTTGCGACCTGCCTTTTTAGGTAGAGGCCTTAATAAGCTTTTCTCCGGTTCAGACTTTGTTATCTCTTTAAAGTCAGCTACCGTCATGAATCTTCGGCCAGCTGAAGTCGGTTTTAGTTTTTTAATTCCCATTTAAAACCTCCTAAAGTCCCTCAAAAAAGTCAATCTTCTGACCAGCTGCCAGGGTAACAATAGCCTTTTTCCACTTTCGAGTCTTCCCCAAATAGCGACCGTAACGGCGTGGCTTCGGCTTCACCCAGAGGGTATTAACCTTCTCAACCTTTACATTAAAAGCGCGCTCTACAGCCTTGGCTATTTCGATTTTATTAGCACCAGGATAAACTTCAAAGGTATACTTTCTTTTTTCAAAACCCTGATAGGTTTTTTCAGTTAAAATAGGCCGTAAAATAATTTCCTTATCTAACATCAGCTCAAAACCTCATTTAAACGTTCGAGAGCTACCTTAGTAAAAAGTAAATATTCATTATTTAAGGCCAGGTAAGCATTAAGCTCGTTAACTTGGACAACATTAACTAAAGGCAAATTTCTAAAAGATAAATAAACTTTTTTTTCCTCAGGATTCAAAACTAACGTCACTTTATTTTTCTCTATCTTTAATTTACTCAGCAATTCAAAAGCTTTTTTGGTGCTCGGTTGATCAATGTTTAGTCTATCCAATATTAAAACTCTATTCTCTCCAGCTTTTGCCGAAAGAACTGACTTTAAAGCCAGCTGTTTCTCCTTTTTATTTACCTTGAAAGAAAAATCGCGGGGCTTAGGGCCAAACGTCACTCCGCCTCCTCTCCAAAGAGGAGAACGAATGGTGCCGGCCCGCGCTCTTCCCGTTCCTTTTTGCCTCCACGGCTTTGCGCCCCCACCGCGGACTTCTGAACGACCAAGAGTGTTAGCACTGCCCGCTCGCTTGGATGCCAAGTAAGCACGGCAAGCCATGTAAACCAGACCTTCCTTTGGTTCAACTGAAAAAATCTCTTCCTTCAAGTTCAATTCTCCTTTTTTACTTCCCTTTCCATCGAAAACGGGCGCTTTTATCAACTTCTCACCTCTTCTCCACTGTCTTGACTGATTGTTTTATCAAGACATATCCACCAACCGGCCCTGGAACAGCACCTTTTACTACCAATAAGTTCTCTTCCGGTATTACCTTCACCACTTCTAAATTTTGAACTGTAACCCTCGTTCCTCCATAACGCCCAGCCATCCTCATCCCTTTTATAACCCGAGCCGGGAAAGCAGCCATCCCAATCGAACCCCCAGCTCGATGATACCGAGAGCCATGAGAGGCAGGAAAACCTTTAAATCCATGTCTTTTAACCACCCCAGCAAAGCCTCTTCCTTTAGAGGTACCAACTACATCAACCTTTTCTCCAGGTTTAAAAATATCCACTTTTACTTCAGAACCAACCTGATAATTTAAAACTTCGCCCTCATCCAACCTAATCTCAGCTAACTTCCGACAGGGCTCCAGTTTATTCTTCTTAAAATGACCTAAAAGAGGTTTGTTCAACTTATTCTCTTTTGTTCTTTCAAATCCAAGCTGAATAGCAGAGTAACCATCTTTTTCTGGAGTTTTTATTTGAGTAACCCAACAAGGCCCAGCTTCAATTACTGTCACCGGAATTGCCTCTTCCTCATTAAATATTTGAGTCATCCCTAATTTTTTACCGATCAAACCTTTTGGCATCCTAACTCCTAAATTTTAAGCTCAATATCTACTCCCGCCGGCAAATCCAGCCTCATTAGCGAATCGACCGTGCGAGGAGTAGGATCAAGTATATCTATCAGTCTTTTATGAACACGAACTTCAAACTGCTCTCGCGAGTCTTTATCTTTATGAGGAGATCGGAGCACCGTTATCAAGCTCCTCTCAGTTGGCAAAGGAATTGGCCCAGCCACCCGCGCGCCCGTTTTTTCAACCTCCTGAATAATCCAACGCGCTGACTCATCTAAAACCTCGTGATCATATGCTTTTAGTCTAATTCTTATCTTTTGTTGCAATTTTCTACCTTACTCCAAAATCTTGGTTACGCTCCCGGCTCCTACAGTTCGACCGCCCTCTCGAATAGCAAAGCGAACACCTTCTTCAAGAGCGATGGGAGCAATGAGTTCAACTTCAATCTCAGTGTTATCGCCTGGCATTACCATTTCAACACCTTCAGCCAGTTTAATGGTTCCG
>CALKMS010000128.1 GCA_938091145.1 uncultured bacterium | reverse complement strand
TCCTCTAATTTTTAAATCAGCTTCAGCTAAGGAAAATCCGTCTTTGTTTTCTTTGATAGCCTTTATGCGAGCTTTGCCTTCTTCAGTGGTTGGGTCAGCAAACAAAATACAATATGAACGATGAGCTCCACGACCAATTCGACCCCGAAGCTGATGAAGCTGAGAAAGGCCAAACCGATCGGCGTTTTCAATCAGCATTACCGTGGCATTTGGCACATCAATTCCCACTTCAATAACGGTGGTGGAAATTAAAACATCAAGTTCTCTTTGGCGAAAAGCCTTCATTATTTCCTCCTTCTCCTTTGGCTTTAGCTTGCCGTGAAGAATGCCCACTTTTAAATCAGGAAAAACCTCAGTCTTTAAGCGATTAGCCTCTTCCATCACTGCTTTGGCTTCTAGCTTGTCAGATTCTTCAATTAGAGGGCAAATTATATAAGCTTGGTGGCCCTTTTTTACCTCTTCTCTGATTTTCAAATAAGCGGCTTTACGGTGTTCTTTGTCGCAAACTATGGTTTTAATATGAGAAGTGATATCCCTTCCTAAAGGCAAAGTTTTCATAGTTGAAATATCAAGATCACCATAAAAAGTTAGAGCCAAAGTTCGAGGAATTGGCGTTGCAGTCATTATCAAAACATCAGGCGTAAAGCCTTTTTCTTTCAGTTTAATTCTTTGACCCACACCAAAACGATGCTGTTCGTCAATAACTACCAAAGAAAGTTTTTTAAACTTCACGTCCTCCTGAATAAGAGCATGAGTTCCAATTAACAGGGTAATTTCTCCCTTCTTCAGATTTTTGATTATTTCTTCTCTCTCCTTTTTAGAAGTGTTGCTTGTTAGTAAAGCAATCTTTATCGGCAATCGCTCATAAAGTTTTTTGAAATTTCGGTAGTGCTGCTCAGCCAAAACTTCGGTTGGAGCCATCAGCGCCGCTTGAAGCTGACTATCAGCAGCTATAACTATTGCAGTGGCAGCTACTAAGGTTTTGCCTGACCCAACCTCTCCTTGAAGCAGTCGATTCATCGGGGCAGGAGAAAGCAAATCTTCTTTAATTTCACGCAAAACTTTTTTTTGATCTTCAGTGAACTCAAAAGGCAAATTTTTTAAAAAATTTTTCAATAAAGGGCCGCCAACCACATATTTATATCCTTTGACAATTTTAGCTTGTTTTTTCTTTACTAAAGCCAAAGCCATCTGTAGAAGGAAAAGTTCCTCAAAAATAAAGCGATCGCGAACTTCTTTGAGCTTATCGAAGGAAGTAGGAAAATGAATTTCATTAATGCTTTTTTGCCTTTCGGGCAAATTAAATTCTTTTCTTACAGAAGAGGGTAATACTTCGGGAAGGGAAACGTTTTTTAGGGCTTCAGATATCAACCGGCGGAGACGAGCGGTCGAAATCTTAGCAGTGCTTGGATGTATAGGGATTATTCGTCCGGTATGAACTGTTTCCCCAGAGTTTTGGCGAATTACATCGTAAAAAGGGTTCTCAATTTGAAGCTCACCAAACTTTAAGGTGACCAAACCACTTAGTGCCACTTCCATTCCCGCTTTAAAAACGCCTTCCATATATTCCTGGTTAAACCAAATACCGGAAAGGTAACCAGTGCCATCAAATATTTGAACTTTAACAATTTTTAAACCCCGTCGGCTAACAATTTTCTGGATTCTTCGAACTTCTCCAACAACTGTCACCTCTTCTCCAATTCTCAAATCTCCAACTTTTTTTATCCGACTCAAATCAAGATACCGGAAAGGAAAGTGAAAAAGTAGATCTTCAATAGTCTTTATTCCGAGCTTTTTAAGTTGCCGCGCCGTTTCTTTTCCTACAAAACGAAGATTTTCAACTGGATCATCTAAATTCATAAAAATCTACCTGATCTAAAAGCTCGTTTTCCTTTTTAATCGCCATACCAAATAAGAAAAATTGCTCCAGGGCCAACATAAGTACCAAGAACTGAACCAATTTCTTGCTCAAGAACAAACTTAGTTCGAGGAACAACTTCTTGCAGCATTGTTTTTACCTCCTGCAAGCGATCGGGCGCATCTGCATGAGCAAGGCTGACAAAAATATTACTTAAACCTGAGCTCAGCTCCTGAAATCCCTGAACCATTGATTTCAAAGCCTTTTTTGTTCCTCTTTCTCGTCTATAAGGAGCAACTATCCCATCTTCTATGGTCAAGATGGGTTTTAAATCAAGCATAGTTCCTAAAAAACTCTGGGCTTTCCCAATCCTCCCCCCAACCTCTAAATACTTCAAGGTTTCAAGATAGCCAAGGCAATGAATTTTAGAAATCATTTCCCGAGCAGTAGTTAGCATTTCCTCAAGCGAAGAATTTTTATCTCGCATTTCAATTAATTTGAGTAAAATAAAAGCAATGCCGCCACCAATAAATTTGCTATCAATAATGTGGACAGGAATATCAACCTGATTCCGAGCAACTTCCGCTGAGTTAACAGTGCCTGAAAGTTTTGATGAAATATGGAGAGAAATTATCGCCTCTGCTCCCTGTTTTGCCAGCTCATTGTAAGCTTCGACAAATTGCTGGGGGGTAGGCTGGGAAGTTTTCGAAATTACATTTCCTTCTCTCAGCAGTTTGTAAAACTCCAAAGGCTTTAAATCATACCAATCACGATAAACCGTTTCTCCAAATCGTGTCGTTAAAGGAACCATCTTAACATTGTTCTTCTCATAAAATTCCACTGGCAAATCAGCTGTTGAATCAACTACTAATCCGATCATCAATCCCCCTTTCAAAGCTACTCTACTGAAAAAATTAGATGATAAAGAGGCTGGCCGCCATCAATAATTTCAAAATCGCATTGAGGAATTTTGACTTTAAGTCTTTCTTCAAGCTGTTCTCGGCTTTCTTCATCGAAATCTTTACCTAAATAAAGAGAAATATAAGAGGAGTCAGGGGTCAGTGCTTGAAAAATTGTTTCTAATGCCACTTCAACTAAATTTTCACCCACGGCTTTGATTTTCCCTCCAAGCAAACCTAAAAAATCCCCCTTTTTAATTTTTTTGCCATCAAAACGAGATGCTCTAACAGCTCGGGTAACTTCGCCGGCCACAACTGATTTTAAAGACCTTTCTATGTTTATCAGGTTTTGTTCAACTTTAGCATCCGGAATAAAACTAGAAAGTGCTGCCACCCCTTCAGCCATTGAAACTGTAGGCACCAAATAAACGCGTCTGTCTGCAACTAATTTTTTGGCTTGTTCGGCAGCAAGAACAACATTTTTATTGTTAGGCAAAACTATAACTTCTTTTCCTCGAGTTTGTTTAATAGCTTCTAAAATCTCTTTTGAGCTTGGATTTAAAGTTTGCCCTCCATTAACCAAAATTTCTACGCCCAAACTCTTGAAAATTTTTTTAAAGCCCTCGCCAACCGCCACCGCCACTACACTCGTTCTCTCTTCAAGATTCTGTTTTTCAAGCTGTCGTTTTAACTGTTCCTGCATGTTATTCACTCGAACATCGGCAATCTCACCGTGTTTAAGCGAAAGTGAGAGAACCTGGTCGGGTTGGTTTGTATGAATATGCACTCGGTATGTGCCTTCTTTTTCAAAAGCCACCAGAAGAGAATCGCCAAAAGAAACAAGCTTTTCTTCCAACTCCCTTTGAGAAACTGAAGTTCCCAAAAGCATAAACTCGGTACAGTAACGAAAACTGAGCTTTTCTTCCTTTATTTTGGCTTTTTTAGCCAATGAATTTAACTCTTCTTCAGCTTCCTTACTAACTTCCCCAACCAGTACCTCATTCAAAGCCTCAAAAACCACCAACAAACCATAGCCACCTGCGTCGACAACCCCCGCTTCTTTGAGAACTGGTAAAAGTTCGGGTGTCTCTTTTAAAGCCTCTCGTGATGCGCTCAAAATTGTTTCCATTAAATCTCTCATGTTTTTTAACTTTGCTTTCCGTACAGCTTCTGAAGCTCTCCTTAAAACAGTCAAAATCGTGCCTTCAACCGGCCTTTTTATTGCCTGATAAGCCACTTTTTCGGCTCGTTGGAAAGCTATAATCAAATCTTCAGGCAAAGCTTCAATCTTATCTCCCAGCCCCTCCACAAAACCTCTAATAATTTGGGAAAGAATGACGCCCGAATTGCCTCTCGCCCCTAACAAAGCACCGTGAGTAGCTGCCTGGCCTATGTCTCTCAGCTCTAAAGGTGCTTTTCTAACTTCTTCCAAAACAGATTGCAAAGTCAAAACCATATTGGTACCCGTGTCTCCATCAGGAACAGGGTAAACATTTAAATCGTTAATTATCTGCTCAGAGTCTCTCAATCGTTCAAATGATAACTCAAAAAATTTTTTAAAATCTTGGGCACGCAAAGCTTGAACCAATTTGCCTACCCTTCCCTAATTCCTCGCACAATTACCTCAACTGAAGTTACTTCCAAGCCTGTATGACGCCTAATTTCGTAAGTAACTCTTTCTATCAAGTTTTTTGAAACCTGGACTAAATTTACCCCATACTCGATAATAACATTCAGTTCAACTCTGACATTATCATTATGGCGGCTCACTCTGACGCCTTTTTTTAAGTGGTCGCGAGTCAAAAGCCGCGAAACGCTTCTCGCCCAGCTCGGGTCAACCATTCCGACTACCCCATAACTTTCAATTGCTGCCAAGCCTGAAAGCTCAGCAATAACCTCATCAGAAAACAAAACTCGGTCTTGTTTTTTCACTTTTGTCTCCCAAAAATTAAAAAAATGATACCAGATTCCTGCTTTATTTTCTTAAAATGTTTCAAGCAAAAAAGCAGCCAAATATAATCACCGGCTTCTCTTTGAAAAAGTCGGCATAACCACAGAACCCTT
>CALKMS010000127.1 GCA_938091145.1 uncultured bacterium | reverse complement strand
GGGAGTTTGCGGGCAGGAAAAGGCCGACATTAGAAAGTTTATTGGGCTTCATCGTACCGCACCATTTTTAGCTTTTGCTCTTTCGGTTTGTTTACTTTCTTTAGGTGGTATGCCTCCTCTGGCTGGTTTCTTTGGAAAGCTTTATCTTTTTCAGGCGGCGATCCAGAACAATCAGCTTTCACTGGCGATACTGGGGTTAATTAACTCGGTTCTTTCTTTTGGCTATTACTTAAGGGTTATTAAGAATATGTATTTTGAAGAAGGCGGGCAGCTGATAAAAGAACCGTCTCCTTGGCTCGTTGGTTCTCTTTACTTCATAGTTTTTGCTATCGTGATTATACCTTTTTTCCAAAATGCTCTTTTAGCGCTGGTTGGGTTAAGTTAAGACTTTTTGAAGATCTATTTTTTAAAATTCATCTTCAGCTTTTTTTCAGGTCCTTTGTTAAAATAATTATACGAGGTGGAGAAAAGTGGCAGAAGCAGAAAATCTTGTTATGTCAGAGGTTAAAAAAGATAATTCTTCCTGGAAAATAATTTTAATATCCTCCTTGATTAGTGTCTTGGTGACTTTACTGGTTTTGACTGTAGTTGCTTTTGGATTCTTCAGGACTTTTTATCAAAGGAGCAGTCTTTTTGATCTTGGCAGGTCTAAACCTTGCGAGCAACGGATCGTTTTGAGCTATAAAGATAGCAATCCGGTGGTGGCGATTGCCCAAAAAGCTCGACCGGCTGTAGTGAGCATAAGGGTGGAAAAATTAACCTATCACCCTGATTTTTTCATTCCTTTTTTTGAGTCTAAGCGCTTGGTAAGAGGTGTGGGTTCTGGGGTTGTTTTTCGTTCTGATGGCTATATATTGACCAATAACCATGTGGTTTCTGGGGCAACAAATATCTTAGTGACCTTTTACAATGGCGACATGGTCTGGGGAAAAGTAATAGGTAGCGATGTTGAAAGTGATATCGCAGTAGTTAAAGTTGAAAAAGAGAACCTGCAAGCAGCGGAGATTGGAACTTCAAAAAACCTAAAAGTAGGCGAATTAGTAGTGGCCATCGGCAGCCCTTTTGGATTTGATTATACAGTCACTTCTGGAGTGATTAGCGCTCTCAATCGAACAATAACCACTGATAGCGAAGAAGGCACACCAATTACTTTTGTTAATTTAATTCAAACAGACGCTGCTATCAATCCTGGCAATAGCGGTGGAGCCCTTCTCAACGCTAAAGGACAAGTGATTGGAATAAATACTTTGATATACTCGCGGACCGAGGGTTATCAGGGAATAGGTTTTGCTATTCCAATTGACACCGCCTTAGACGTTGCTCGCCAGCTGATTGCCAAGAAAAAAGTTCAACATCCATTTCTAGGGATAAATGGCGTTTCAGTGACGCCTGAAATTGCTCAAGAAAAGGGTTTGGCGGTAAGCAAAGGAGCTATGGTTGGCGATGTTTTACCAGGGACACCTGCCGACAAAGCGGGAATAAGGCCCGGGGATATAATAATATCTTTTGATGGCAAAGAAATTAGCAGCATGGATGATTTGATTATTGAAACTAGGAAACATAAGGTAGGGGAGAAGGTAAAGCTTGGAGTATTAAGAGAGGGAAAAGAAATTACTGTTGAGGTTATTTTGGGCGAAAAAACTGAATACCGATTTTAAGAGGTTTTTTTGATAGTTAACAAGCTTGAAGAACTAATTATAAAGGGATGTCAAAAAGCAAGAAGTAAAGGGTTTTTAAATTACAAGGTTTTGCCTACTTTCTCTATTGAGGTGCCTCGCTCAAATTTTGGTGACTGGGCTACCAACGTGGCTTTTCTCCTATCCCGGGAAACCAAAAGGAAGCCGTTGGAAATCGCACAAATTATTGTAAAAGAAATCCCTGCTTCTTCTTTGGTTGAAAAGATAGAAACGGCGGGCGGAGGCTTTATTAATTTTTTTCTCTCGCCGACCTATGTGGTTCAGGAGCTTTCCGAAATTTTAACTCGAGGTTCTGATTACGGGCGTCAGGACATAGGCCGTGGCGAAATGATTCAAGTGGAGTTTGTTAGCGCTAACCCAGTAGGACCTTTGCATCTCGGCCATGGCCGGTGGGCAGCAGTTGGAGACTCGCTAGCTAATTTATTGGAAAAAATTGGTTATAAAGTAGTTAGAGAATTTTACGTAAACGACGCAGGCACTCAGATGGAAGTTTTTGCGCGCTCGGTTAGCGCTCGTTATCTTGAGCTTTTAGGGAGAAAAGTTGAGTTTCCAGAAGATGGTTACCATGGTCACTATATTTATGACATTGCTCAAGAAATAATCAATCGATATGGCGAAAAATTTGCCGATTGGGAAGCAGAGGAGAGGGAAAAAGCTTTTAGGGAGCTGGCTTATGAGCAGGTTTTATCTCATCTGGAAAAAACGCTGATTAAATTGGGAGTCAAATTTGATGTTTGGTTTAAAGAAAGAAGCCTCTACCAAGAAAATAAGATTGAGGAAGCAGTTGAACTACTGAGAAAAAAAGGCTTTGTTTATGAAAAAGATGGGGCCGTATGGTTAAAAACCACCCTTTTTGGTGATGATAAAGACCGAGTTTTAGTCAGGGAATCAGGCGAACCAACTTATTTCGCTGCTGATATTGCTTATCATCTTAATAAAAGGGAGCGCGGTTTTAAAAAAGTAATTGATATCTGGGGGGCTGATCATCATGGTTATGTTCCCCGAATGAAAGCAGCAATGAGAGCTCTCGGTTTCGAAGAAGAGTTTTTGGAAGTTATTATTGGTCAGCTAGTCAATCTATACCGGGGTGGTCAGCCGGTCAGGATGTCGAAGCGAACAGGGGAAATGGTGACTTTGGAGGAATTGATTGAAGAAGTTGGTCCAGATGCAATCCGCTATTACTTTGCTTCTCGAGATACTAATTCCCCCCTAGATTTTGACATTGAGGTTGCTAAAGCAGAGACAAGCGAAAACCCGGTTTTTTATATCCAGTATGCGCATGCTCGTTTAGCTTCTCTTTTCCGAAAAGCACGCGAGAAGGGTATTGATTTAAGCTCGCTTTCTTTTGATAGTTTAGGCGAGTTGCGAGAAGCTGAGGAGCTTAGTTTGGCCAAAAAACTTTTTCTTTTTCCTTACATTGTAGAAATTGCTGCTCGGACACGAGCTCCATTTCGTTTGACCAATTATGCTTTGGAAGTGGCTTCGCTTTTTCATGTTTTTTACACGGAATGTCGAGTGATTGGAGCAGGAGAAGGATTAGAAGAAGCTCGCCTCCTTCTTTCAAAAGCAACCAAGATTGTTTTGGGCGAGGCTTTGCGTTTGCTTGGTATAAAGGCTCCACAGAAAATGTGAGGTTCACTTGGTTTTTGGAGTCCACCTTTCTATTTCTCAAAAACTGACTGGCGTGATTGAAGAAGCTAAAAAAAGAAATTGTGAAACCTTACAAATTTTTATTCAGTCACCACGAAGCTGGCAGATTTCAACATTTGAGCCTGAAGAAGTAATAGCTTTTCGAAAAAATTTGAGAAAGGAAAAAATAGCTCCTTTAGCTATTCATTCTCCTTACCTGATAAACCTGGTTTCTAGCTCTTTCTCATTGAGGTTAAAGTC
>CALKMS010000126.1 GCA_938091145.1 uncultured bacterium | reverse complement strand
TTTGATTTATGAGACTTCGGATTTCGTCGAGTTTTTTATTTCGATTTGGTAAGTAGTTTTTAGCTTCTTCACCTTCAACTCTAAACTTTCCTTGCCAGGCGCCAACCAGGGCAAGCCGTATTTTAATTTTATCTTCGGGTTTTATGGAAAATTGAGGATTAATTGTTTTGATTTTTCAGGTAAAACCAATTGCTTTCTTCCCTTTTAAAAAAATTTATCAATTTCTGCTTTTTGAAGCTTTTTTATGAGAAATGAACCAAAGAATATCAAAAAGTATTAATTGAAAATGAAAAAGAAACTCCGTTTTGGTTGTTTTTTCCAATTTCTTTAGTGTTTATTATATGGTTTGAGGTTTGAAGTGTTAGCTTTTAAAAAGTTTATGGTTATTTTTTATTATTGTTGCAAACTTCGGTTCTGTGGGGAAAAATAAAATCAGACAATGGCTCACTCTTTAACGATTGGAGCTTTTAGGTTCCAAAAGGAATAAATTTGACTCTTCAAAGCCTTTAATTAGCTTAATCTGGTAATCTTGAATATTGAAGCCGCGCTTTTTTAGTCTTGCTTCAAGATTGCCTAAAGGCTCGATTTTTCTCCAGGGGACGAGCATAGCTTGGTTTTTTCTCAAGGAAAAAAAGTGGCTTAAAGGCTGATTATAATATTTAAAATAGTAAAATAAAACGTGGTCAATTGGACAGTAAACAAGTATTTTATCTTCCGGCTTTAGGCGGCTTTTAATATATAAAGTGACTTTTTCACCATCCCGAAAACTTCCCGTAAAATCTGAATAATAAACGGATTGGTAGAAGATGGCACTTATTCCCAGGGTTAGAGTGAATATTAATGTGAAAAATGAAAAAGTAAGTTCTTTTATCCCTTCATTTTTAAAGATTGAAGTTAACTTTTGAAAGGAAAAGTACAATCCAGCTGATGCTAAGCCATAGTAGAGTGGAAAGAAGAAGATATAGATTCTATTGTAGGGCACAACTTTCTGTATGATGATAACTGAAATTGTGAATCCCAAAGCTGTATAAACGATGGGAACTTTATGAGAAGCAATTTTTTTATGAAAAATTAGCGCGAGAAAAAAACCGGCAAGCAAAAGAAATTGGTGAAGTTTTGGCATGTCCCAGTGAAAGAGTTTGAGATTAGGAATTATTGAAGCATAAAACTCTGGCAGAAATTTATCCCAGGGTAAAGGCTTAACAAATTGATTAGCAATTAGAGCATCAAGACCTGAAAATTTAATTACTGGCAGGTAAAGCAAGAAAGTGAGGAGAAAAGTTAAAAGCACGAAAAAAAAGAGTAAAAATAAGCGCTTATTTTTTTCTTCATTAACTTCTTTAAGAAGAGAAAGAAAAGACCAGAGGCAGACAGTTCCAAAAGGATAAATAAAAACAGGGATAGTGTAAAAGCCTAAAGCCGAAAGCAAGGCGAAAGCTAGCCAAGCCCAAAGACTATGATTATTGATTAAATAGTAAGCAAGAGAAAAGATTAACAGGAAAAAAAGAGTAATCAGAGTGTAACCGCGAGCATTAACAGAGAATTCAATTAAGAATGAAGAAGAGGCAATCAGCCCTGAGGCTAAAAGAGCAGTACTTTTATCATACAAAAGCCTAAAAAGCAAATAAGCCGCTGGGATTATTAGCACCCCCGCAATAAAAGCTGGCATCCGGAGCTTCCAGGGTTCCATTCCTAGTGTTAAGTATGAAATGCGCATTAAGATAGTGTGCAAAATGTGATTATTGGGAGCCGAGTAGTCTTTAACAATGAAGGCAAAAGATTGAGATGCCCAACGATTAAAACTCCAAGCCTCGTCGTATTTTATTGGCCGAAAGAGAAAGCTGTACCTCAAATATATTCCAGCCGCAATAATTATTAGAAGCGAAC
Source organism: uncultured bacterium (assembly GCA_938091145.1). Taxonomy (GTDB): domain Bacteria; phylum Actinomycetota; class Aquicultoria; order SKW223; family CALKMS01; genus CALKMS01. The sequence continues at coordinate 15,265 of CALKMS010000126.1, read as the reverse complement.
AATAATGAGTAAAATAAAGAAAGTTTTTTCCTTCAACACTTTTTTTAGGTAAACCCCGAATTTGCTCTTCAAATTGCATAAATACAAAAAATTTAGCATAACGAGGGTGTTTAGTCGAGTTTATATGTTGAGTTTGTCAGTTTTGCTTTTTTATTTTTTATTTGCTATAATCTTTCTGGTTTTTTCCAGGTGCCTTGATAAAAGGAGAATAGGGAAGCCGGTGAAAGTCCGGCGCGGACCCGCCACCGTAACCAGGATTTTTTGGCTTTAAACCACTGCTTCCAAGATAGGGAAGTGGGAAGGTTAAAGCCTTTTTAACCTGGAAGCCGGGAGACCTGCCTGGAAAAAAGCCTAAACCTTCGGGATATGAGGTGATGGCAAAATGAAAAAAAGAACTCCTTCATGATTCTTCTGAGCCCCTTTAATCTTATCCTTTAATTCTTGACTGATTGAATTTTTTTGCGAGGTGAGGATATGAAATTTCTACCGTCATCTACTAAAAAGGCTTTGCTTTTCGCTTTATTAGTAATACTTGTTTTGAGTGTTCTGGGATGCCAGAAGGAAGCAGCAAAAAAAGAAACTGCGGAAAAAATTGTATTGACTGATGATGCTGGAGCAAAAATTACTCTTTCTGAACCAGCCAAAAAGGTGGTTTCTCTGGCTCCCGCCAATACCGAAATAGTTTTCGCAGTGGGTGGTGGAAGTAAGTTAGTGGGCGTTACAACTTACTGTGACTATCCTGAAGAGGCTAAACAAAAAGAAAAAATAGGCGATTTTGCTAACCCCAATGTGGAGAAAATAATTTCTCTAAAACCTCAGGTAGTTTTGGCAACTGGGGGAGTTCAAAAAGGAGTAGTTGACCGATTGACCAAATTTAAAATCAAGGTTTTTGTGGTCGACCCGAAGAACTTTGAAGAGCTCTTTGCTGATATTGAGAAAGTGGGGAAAATTATCGGACTGGAAGCCGAAGCCAGGAAAGTGGTTGAGGAGATGAAAGAGAAGGTTGAAGAAGTTAGAAACAAAATACCAAAACAGGTTAAACCTCGGGTTTTCTTTGAGATTTATAGCCAGCCCCTAATGACAGCCGGAAAAAACACCTTTATAGACGATATGCTAAAGATTGCTGGGGCTGAAAACATAGGAGCTGCAGCTGGCGAAGGTTACCCTCAATTTAGCGAAGAGCAATTAGTCAAAGAAGATCCTGATGTTTATCTGGCAGTCAAAGGCAGTATGAACAATCCAGAAGATATTAAAAAGAGACCAGGGTATTCTGGACTTAAAGCTGTCAGGGAAGGAAAAGTTTTTGTAATTGACGACAACTTGGTAACCCGCCCAGGTCCGCGATTGGTTGATGGGCTTCTGGAAGTAGCAAAGGCGTTATATCCGGAAGTGTTTTAGGAGAAAGTGGGGACTGACTTTAGGTCAGTCCCCGAACTTATGGATATGCGAATGCTTTTAGAGGAGACAATAAAGAAAATTAGCCCTTTAAATAAACAAGCGATGGAAATAGCCATTCAAAGACAGGCTAATCTTACCAAGCCGCCAGGCAGCCTGGGTCTTTTAGAAAATTTTTCTATTCGTCTGGCTGGCATAAAAGGAGAAATTCCAGAAAAGATTAGAAAAAAAGCGGTTATTCTTTGTGCGGGTGACCATGGCGTAGTTGAAGAAGGTATAAGTGCTTACCCTCAGGAGGTAACTACTCAAATGCTCTGGAATTTTATTTCAGGAAAAGCAGCTATAAATGTTTTAGCCCGACATATAGGTGCTGAAGTTTTATTAGTAAATGCGGGGGTAAAACAGCAAATTAAACACCCGGCTGTGATTGATCGACCAGTAAAACCAGGCACAGGAAACATTGCTAAAGGACCGGCTATGAGTCGGCAAGAAGCAATTGAAGCAATTGAGTTAGGAATTGAAGTTGCCGAAAGGGCAATTAAAAAAGGAGCGGGGATTTTAGCCACTGGCGATATGGGAATTGGCAACACTACTCCCTCGACCGCCATTATTTCGGTCTTGACTGAAATTCAGCCGGGTTTAATAACTGGAAGGGGGACAGGGCTGGATGATAGTGGGTTAAAACGGAAAGTAGAAGTTATCGAAAAGGCAATTAGAATAAACCAACCAGATAAAAACGACCCAATTGATGTTTTGGCAAAAATTGGAGGTTTTGAGATTGGAGCTTTAGCTGGAGTGATATTGGCAGCGGCCGCTAATCGAGTTCCAGTAGTGATAGATGGTTTAATTTCTACGGCAGCTGCTCTTTTAGCTGTGAAAATCACCCCTTTAACTCGTGACTATCTCTTTCCTTCTCATCTTTCTGAAGAACCTGGTCATCAAATAGCTCTGAAGAACCTGAAGCTCGAGCCTTATTTATTGCTGAAAATGAGGTTGGGAGAAGGAACAGGAGCTGTTCTTGGAATTTTTATAATTGAGTCGGCCTTAAAAATTTTGAGGGAAATGGCAACTTTCGAAGAGGCTGGTGTCTCAAGAGAAAAGAACTGATGAAGCTGGCAATGAAAGTTGGCTTTAATTTTAATCGTGAGGGTTAAATTGAAAGAAAAAAGCGAGAATGATTAAAAAAGATGATTGGCAAAAGAGAGTTTTTGGTTGCCCTTGTTGTAATTTTTATTTTTTTCTTTTCATTCCTAATGTCTATTGTTTTGGGACCAGCATCTATTCCTTTAAAAGAAATTGTCCGAATAATACTTGGTACAAACTCAGATTACCAGACAAATTTGATATTCTGGCAAATTCGCTTGCCTAGAGTGTTGCTTGCTTTTATAGTTGGCGCTTCCTTAGCCATTGCTGGGGCTCTTTTTCAAGCTCTCTTTTTAAATCCCTTAGCTGAACCTTATGTTACAGGTGTTTCTTCTGGAGCCGCTCTTGGGGCAACGATTGCTTTCTTTTTTGACCTTCCTTCTGTTCCTTTTCTTTCTCTTTTTGCTTTAATTGGTGGTTTGTTTACCTTAATTTTTGTTTACTCTTTGGCTCGCCAGAAAGAGAAGATTAATGTTTATATTTTGCTCTTAGCTGGAGTGGCAGCCTCAGCCTTTTTTTCTGCTCTTGTCTCAGTTTTGATGGCAAAATCAGGTCGTGATTTACACGCTCTGGTTTACTGGTTAATGGGAAGTTTTTCGGGTCGAGCTTGGTCGGAAGTAAAAATGTCTCTTATTGTTCTGCCCTTTTTCTGGCTTCCTTTTTACTTTTCCGACGAACTTAACATTTTGCTTCAAGGCGAAGAAAGAGCTTTAGAACTTGGTGTTGAAGTGGAAAAAATAAAAAAAATAATGTTTTTTACCGCCTCCTTTTTAACTGCAATTGCTGTTTCTTCAGCGGGAATAATTGGTTTTGTTGGTCTAATTGTTCCCCATTTTGCTCGTTTACTTTTGGGTCCGGACCACCGAAAAGTTTTGTTTTTATCAATATTTGTTGGTGCTTCGTTGATGGGTCTTTCAGATTTGCTGGCAAGAATGGCTTTTGCTCCTTCAGAAATGCCCGTAGGAGTGGTTACTAGTTTTTTCGGAGCCCCATTCTTCATTTATCTTTTGAGGGAGAAGACTAAACTTTGAAATGAAAAAGCTGTTAGAGTTTAAAGAAGTTTCTTTTGCTTACAATGGACTAAGAGCTGTCGAAAAGCTCACCTTATCGATATCAAAAGGGGATTTTGTTGGTGTTGTTGGTCCCAACGGGAGCGGCAAAAGCACTCTCATAAAGCTTGCTTGCGGTATTTTAAATCCACAAAGTGGTCAGATTTTGTTAGAAAATGTTAATTTGCAATCTCTTTCTCGGTTAGAAGTTGCCAGCAAAATAGCGGTTGTTCCTCAGATTTTCAATCTTGAGTTTAATTTTACCGTGGAAGAAGTAGTTAAAATGGGTGGGTACTCTAAAAGAAAAATAAGTGGTCAGGAAAGACTAGCTAAGGTTGAGGAGATTTTAAAAGAGATGGAATTGACTGAAATGAGGAAGCGTTTTTTTCCTGAACTTTCAGGCGGTGAGAAACAGAGGGCTATTTTAGCTCAGGCGCTAGCGCAAGAGCCCGAGATTCTACTGCTGGATGAACCAGCTTCAAATCTGGATGTTTCTTTTCAGCTAAAGCTGTTTGATTTTTTAAAAAGACTAAACAGGGAAGGAATGACAATAGTTTGCGTGGTTCACGATTTAAACTTAGCCCTCTCCTATTTTGAGAAAACTACCTTGCTTTACAAAGGAAAAGTTGTCGCTGCAGGTCCGACCGAAGAAGTTTTGCAACCGTCTTTGATAGAAAAAACCTATGGGGTAAGAGCTGTTTTGCACAAACATTTTGGGAAGTCTTTCCTTACATTTTCTTCAACTCCAGCAACAGTTAGTCCAAAAGGGAAGGTTCATTTGATTTGCGGGGGAGGAACGGGTTCTTTTCTGATGCGAGAGTTAACGGAGGCTGGATTCCTTGTTACTGCGGGTGTGATTAATGCTCTCGATACCGATGAGGTAACAGGAAGAGAGCTTGGGATAGATATGGCAGTAGAAGCACCTTTTTCGTCTATTTCTGACGATGCTTTTCTGGAGAACCAGAGGTTAATTAAACAGGCAGATATAGTAATTTTAACTGATGTTCCAATTGGCAAAGGTAACTTTAGAAACCTTGAAGCTTGCAAGTGGGCAGCGGAGATTGGTAAAGAAGTTTGGATTATTGGCAAAGATGTTGAGAAAAGAGACTTCAGCGGCCAAGTTAAGTTGATTTTTAATTCTATAAATGGAGCAAAATTTTTTGATACTGATAGAGAGGTTTTGAACTCATTGGTAAAAAACATGGAAGGTGAGATTGGGTAAGTTAGTTTTGCTTCTCGGCGGAGTAAAAAGTGGCAAGAGCTCTTTAGCTGTCAGTTTAGCTAAGAGAGCTTCAAAAGAAGTACTTTTTGTAGCTACTGCTTTGCCAGTTGATGAGGAAATGAAGTTAAAAATTAAGAAGCATCGAGAAAACCGACCTAAAGAGTGGCAAACTTTGGAAGTTAAGTTTGATTTGCTCTCAGAAGTTAGATCAGTTAGGACCAAGGCTGAAGTTTTAGTTTTAGATTGTTTGACACTTTATTTAGCTCAAGGATTTACTGCCCCTGATTTCAATAAAGAAATTTGCTTTCAGGCGGTAGAGGATTTTTTTCGGTGGGCAAAAAAGTGTTTTGTTTTGACTATTGCTGTATCTAACGAAGTAGGCTCAGGAATAGTTCCTCAAACTAAAATAGGTCGGGAATTTTCTGAGCTTCTCGGCGAGTTAAACCAGCGGGTGGCTTCAGTTGCTGACGAGGTTCTTTTTTTAGTTGCTGGTATTCCAATAAAGATTAAGTAGGAATTGATTATGCTTAATTTTTTTAAAAAGGAACTTTCAAAAATTTTTACTGCTTTTTCTTTTCTTTCAATATTGCCTATTTCGTTCCGAGACGATATGCCAGGGCTGTCTGCTTACTTTCCCTTGGTTGGTTGGTTATTAGGTTTTCTTCTTATAATCCTAAATAAATTTCTTTTTTTCTTGCCCGCTCTGGTTCGAAGTTTCATTATTGTTCTTTTTTGGGAACTTTTTTCCCGCTTTCTTCATTTAGACGCCTTAGCTGACGCTGCTGATGCTTTCATTAGAGGAGGCAAAAAAGAAGAACTACTGAAGATAATGGCTGACAGCAAGATTGGCGCTTTCGGGGTTTCAGCAATCATTTTTCTTTTGATAGGAAAAATTACCTTGATTTCTTCGTTGAATTATAAAGACTCTCATCTGGCATTTTTGGCGGCTGCCCTTTTCAGTCGTTATTTATTAACAGTTATTTCTTTTATTTTCCCAGCGGCAAAAAGTTCAGGTCTGGGTTGGCTTATGGCTTCTACTACTGGTTTTAAAGAGTTGCTGATTGCTACTTTTTGCATTCTGCCAGCAGTTTTTGTTTTTAAATCTACATTCTTCATTTCTTTTGCTGGCTTACTTTTTCCTTTGCCGATAGCCGCTTTTATGGTTAAAAAGGTTGGCGGGCTCACTGGTGACATTTTGGGCGCCACCCTTGAGCTTTCTGAACTTTTTGTTCTCTTCTTTTTTCTTTTTTAAATTTTAAATTTTCGTTTGAAGTTTTTACTGGATTTTGACTGTTAATTTAATTGTTGCTTTCAGGTTTTTCTTTCTTGATTTTGCTTAACAAGGCAAGCAATTCGTAACGAGAGGAAACTTCTAACTTCCGATAAATGGCGGAGCAATGGTTTTTTATTGTTTTTTCTGAACGATTAAGAATGGCGGCGATTTCTACATTAGTTTTGCCTTCTAAAAGCATTTTGATGATTTGAGCTTCTCGAGGTGTAAGTTTTTCTTTTATAGGCAAAGGCAAGCCATCTTCCTTTTGTAATGTTTCTTTTTCTTTTTTCGCAATGTCTCCGATTAACCAGCCCAAAAAGGGGTGAAGAATTAAAAGAAAAATAGTGTTCGAATGCCAGTTATTATCTAAATTGCCAGTAAAAAAACTATATAAAAAAGAAGAGATAATTGTCAAAACAGAAGCCAGAAGACCACTCAAAGCTCCAGCTAATGGTCCATAAAAAAGAGCGTTCTCAATTATTAAAGGACAGTAAAAGAGAACAAGAATGCTTCTTATCCCGCCGCTGATGGCAATTCCTAATGAAACCAGGGCAAAGTCTATGAGGTTAAATAACTTCTCATATTTACCATAGCGCCAATTTGGAAAGTAGTAAAAGGGGAGAAAAACATAAAGGATTGCAACTAAAATCAGAACAAGAGCAGCTTGATTAGGAATCGCTAAAGGTGGTTTTTGAACGGGCAAAGCTCTCCAGATAATGGAAGTAATAATTAAAGCAATCTCGACCTTAAAAATTATTTCTTTTCTTCTGTCTTCAATCATTTTTTAGTATCGTTTTTTAACTTGTAAAAATAATTTTTTTAACTTTTTAAAGGTTCAAAGCTTTGAAAAGTTAGCTGCCTTTCCTTAAGGAGTTTAAAACAAGTGAAACCATTTGCAGACGCGCCTGCCGATCTTTTAAGAGTTCAATAAATTTTTCAATCATTACTCTGTTTTTTTCGGCGGGGCTAAAAGAATAAGTTTGAGTAGTTTCATCTTTTAAATCAAGAATATTTTCGTTTTTTAGTTCTTCCAGAGCTTCTCTAACCTCTTCTTCATTTCTGCCAATTCTTGTTGCTATATTTTTGGGATTGTCAGAAACAGTTGGATTATAATGGAAGAAAACGAGCAAATCCCATTTCACGAAAGAATTAATGCATTTTTTTATAAAAGTTTCAATCTCTGCATCAAGTTGCATATTGTTTGGAGTGAAAGCATTTTTTATACCCATGTGGCAATTATCTTACTTTCTCCAGCAAACAAACAAGTCCCAAAAAGTCCCAAAATAGTAAAAATTGGAAATATTCATTTTTTACTTAAAAGTAAATTTTTTATTCATTTTGGTAATCATTCTCTTGTTTATTTTTAGGTTAAAGTTTGAAAATAAAATTTTTGCAAAATCAGAAAAAATTGTTTTACAATTTTCTTGAATATTTATTGGATGTCAGATGGGAAGAAAAAAATTTGTTTTTGCCGCTGTCGGCTTAATTCATACCCCTTTCAAAAAAATTCTTGAGGTGCCACGTTGGGGGAGCTTAACTGAAAAGGAAGCAGTGATTGAAATTTTCCCCGAGTTTGAAGAAGGGCTAGAAGGCATTGAACGGTATCAGGAGATTGAGGTAATCTTTGTCTTTCACCGCTCTAAAGGACCAAAACTTAAAGTTAAGCCACCACATGATGATAAAGAGAGGGGAATTTTTGCAACTCGAGGGCCGGTCAGGCCTAATCCTATTGGTTTGACTGTTATGAAACTTCTCAGGCGAGAAGGAAGGTTTTTGAGAGTAAAAAATGTAGATATGCTTGATGGGACTCCAGTTCTCGATATTAAACCGTATAAAGGCGAGTAACTTTTTAAATTTTTTTTTTCGAATTTTTAAAATTGTTTGTCTGGTTTTTGACTATTGCTTATTAAATTGAGGAATGCCATAAGCTCAATAATAGTCATTGAAGAGGGAGTTTGACAAAAATTAAGGAATAAATTATTTTAGTTACTAAACTTTTTAAGTTTTAAACTATATGAGGAGAGATAAAACTAACTAAATGTCTTCTGAAATTGTAATTAAAACTGATCAGCTTACCAAAAGGTTCGGTAATCTGACTGCTGTCGATCGGGTAAATTTTGAGGTCGGTAAAGCTGAAGTTTTCGGGTTACTGGGACCCAATGGGGCTGGTAAGTCTACAACTATAAGAATGCTTACGACTTTGCTCACTCCATCTCGGGGAACAGCTGAGGTTGCTGGATATGACATTATTAAGAACCCGGAAAAAGTTCGGGAAAAAATTGGTTTGGTGGCTGAAAAAGTAATACTTTACAACCGCTTGACGCCCTTTGAAAATCTACAGTTTTTTGGAAAGCTTTACGGTCTTGAAGAAAAAACAATTAAAGAGAGAGCAGAGAGATGGGTTTCCCGTCTTCATATGAATGATTGGATGCATACAATGGTGATGTTTTTTTCGACGGGAATGAAACAGAGGATAAATATTGCTCGAGCTCTCCTGACTGAACCTGAGGTTCTTTTTCTTGACGAGCCGACTATGGGTTTAGACCCCCAAACTACCCGAGCAATTAGGAATTTCATTAAGGAACTTAAAGAACATGGGGTTACAGTAGTGTTAACCACTCATGATATGTTTGATGCTGAAATGCTTTGCGATCGGATAGCTATTATGGACCATGGCAAAATCATAGCTGTAGATACCGTTGAAAATTTAAAAAAATTAGCGCCTGAAAAGGAAAACCCTAACCTTGAGGATGTTTATCTCTTTCTAACTGGGGAGAAAATTCGAGATGTTCCGTTGTCCCGACCTCAAACCGGAAATGGCAGGTATCATTCTTAAATCTTTGCTAAATTGAAAAGGAGAGATTGAAGTTGAAATTATTGCGTGACCTTTTAATTATTTCTCGAAAAGATTTAATCGAGTTTTCTCGAGACAAAGCGCGGTTGTTTTCTTTTTTTCTGATGCCGATTTTTATGATGGTTATGGTCGGTTTTATTTTTCCCAGCGAAAATGCTTTAAAAGACGCCCACATTGGCCTGGCTAATCTTGATAAAGGTTTTTATTCCCAGGGGTTCGAGCAAATGCTGAAGAAATTTAAAACTTCTGATGGGAAAAAAGTTTTTAACATTAAAAAATACACAAGCCTTGGGGCGGTAAAAAATGGAATTAGGTCTCATGAGGTCAATGGAGGAATTTACATCCCGACCGATTTTTCTGAGCGAATAAATCGGGGAAAAAAAGCAACTATTTATATTGTTGAAGATCAAGCCAATCCTCAGGCTTCTCAAATGTACAATCAAATTTTAGCCCAATTGGTTTCTCTTTACTCAAAAACTTTGGCCACTAAAGTAATTAAAGATAAGATTTTGATTAAATCAGAGGTGGCAAGCTTTGCTTCTGATAAGTCTTTGAATCTGAAAAACCTTCTTGACCCAGTTAGAGTTGAGTTTAAAGGTATTGTTCCCGAGAAACATAATTATTTCCAATTTGTTGCTCCAGGGATTATTGCGATGATTGTAATGACGGCAGTTTTGACCGGGCTTGCTGCTTCTATCGCTCGCGAGAAAGAACAGGGCACACTTGATGGAATTTTGATTTCTCCAGTTGACCGACTGGCGATTATTTTAGGAAAGGCGTTGGCTCAAACAATTCGAGGTCTTATTCAAGGTTCGCTTGTTCTTCTACTTGCCTGGCTGGTTTTTGGTGTCAAGGTTTACGGCAGTCTTCTTCTGGTCCTTTTAATTCTTATTTTAGGAGTCTTTTCTTTTGTTGGTTTTGGCATTTTGGTTTCCGCTGCAGCTGCGGAGCAGGAGACAGCAACTCAGCTTCTTTTTATGTTTCAGTTTCCAATGCTTTTTTTATCAGGCGTCTTTTTTCCTATTTCAATGATGCCTAAATTTATGCAATATATTTCCAAGGCAATTCCTTTAACCTACGCTATTGAGGCTTTGAGAAAAGTAATAGTTTTAGGAGCCTCTTTTTCTTCGATTAGTTATGAGCTTTTGATCCTTTTCGTTTTTGGTTTTGTGACCACTTCCATCTCTGTCCCAATTTTTAAGAGGATGATTACTCGATGAAAACAACCAAAAAGGAAAAGCTAATGGTTGAACTCATTGGCTCGTTTCACCAGCTCAAGAAAGTAGCTTTCGAAAATTTAAAATTATCTTTTAGCGATAAGAAACTTTCTCCTGTTCACTGGCGGCTTTTGTGCTTGCTTAAAAAGACAGGCGAAAAACATCCCGGCGAGTTAGCCAGCGAGCTTGGCATTACGCCGAGCGCCGTATCTCAATATATAAATGGTTTATTAGAAAATAAGTTGGTGACGATCAAAGTTGATAAAGATGATAGAAGACTTCGGCTAGTTAAACTGTCTGGCAAAGGAAAGAGTTTTTTAAATAGTTCTCGAAAAAAAACTCGCCAGGCTTTTGAGCTTTTATTTGCTGACTTAACCGAAGAAGAGATTGAGACTCTTCTCAATATTTTTCGGAAAATTCTTAAGGAAAACCGCATAAATGAGAAAAAACGAAGGGCTTAATCGTTTTGACCAAAGTTTGCTATGTTAAACTTTGTTTATGGAAAAGCTTTTTTTGGTGCGACACGGCGAGACTATCTGGAACGCTGAACGACGCTATATCGGAAGAACTGACTTACCGCTTTCTGAAGAGGGGGCAAAACAAGCTCGTCGTTTAGCTCAAAGGTTTTCCACTGAAAAGGTCGAAATAATTTTTAGCAGTCCTTTAAAAAGAGCAATCCAGACAGCTGAGATAATTGGCAAAGAAAATGGTCTGAAAGTAGAAGTTCTTGCAGAGCTTGTCGAAGTGGATTTTGGCGATTGGGAAGGCTTGACTTATGAAGAAATTAAGCAGAAGTTTGGCGACTTGATTGACCGCTGGCTTTTCAGCCCTTCAAAAGTTGAAATACCCTCTGGTGAAAAATGGGAAAGCGTGACTCAAAGAGTGAAGAGCTTTTTAGATCAGATGTCTCACAGACCCGAAAAGACAGGTTTGGCGGTAACGCATGGCGGGGTAATTAAAACTATCGTTGGTTCAATTTTAGACCATAAACGAGTTCCTTTTGCCAGCTTTTTAATCAGCAATTCTTCGGTTTCGGCAATTGGCTTTGCTGATAGCCGACCTTTTCTTCTTTATCTCAACGATACCTGTCATTTAAGAAAAAGTGGTTTAAAATAAGAGAGTAAACAGGAAAGCGAAATGTTAATGATTTTTACTGGAGATGGCAAAGGAAAAACAACAGCGGCTTTGGGCCAGGCTCTTCGTAAGCTTGGCTGGGGAGAAAAGGTTCTTTTAATTCAGTTTTTAAAAGGGCAGGAATATGGGGAAATAAATGCCTTGAAAAGCGCCTTTCCTTCTCAAGTCAAGATTTACCAAACTGGTCCGCCAGAAATTTGTTCTTTAAAGGAAAGAGAAATCCGCCTTGAGCCGGTTAAAAGAGGTTGGGAGTTTTTAATTTCCGAACTTGAGAGAGGCGAATATGGCCTTATAATTTTGGATGAATTAAATCTTGTTCTTTCAGAAAATTTACTCGAGCCTAAAATGGTGTTGAACTTTCTAAAAGAGAAAAAAGAGCTTATGGACATTGTCTTAACTGGTCGAAGAGCCTCTCAAGAGTTAATAGATTTAGCCGATTTAGCTACTGAAATGAAGGAAGTGAAACATCCTTTTGCGAAAGGCGTTATGGCACGAAAAGGAGTGGAGTATTGAAGAACAAGATTTTGTCGATTGCTGGCCTTGACCCTTCAGGTGGGGCGGGAGTTTTGGTTGACTTTGAAGTAGCTCGAGAACATGGTTATTATTGTTATTCAGCCGTCACTTCTTTAACCTCTCAAAATAGCAAACAAGTAGTCGGGGTTTATCCGGTGGAAGCAAAGGTTTTAAAAGAAACTCTGTCAGTTTTATTTGAAGAAGGAGAAATTTCTGGTTTAAAGTTAGGACTTTTGCCAAGGGCGAGGCTGGCGGAAGTAGTTAGAGATTTTGTTTTGAATTCGCAAATTAAACCAGTGGTTTGTGATCCAGTATTAAACGCTTCCGACGGAACGGCACTGGTAGCAAAAGAAATGCTAAATTTTTACAAAACTGAGATTTTTCCCTTAGCTGATGTTGTTACTTATAATGTTATGGAAGCGGAAATTTTTACTGGTTTAAACATTGAACATCTTGAAGAATTAGTAGCCCGGCTTTCAAATTTTAGCTCGAGGTTTGTGATTAAAGGGGGGCATTATCAAAAGCATCGAGCTATGGATTTTATTTATGACAATGGCAATTTCACTTCCATAAGCTTGCCAGTTTTAGAAAAGGAGGTTAGAGGCACGGGTTGTGCTTACTCCACATCTTTACTTTGTTTTCTTTTGAGGGGGCAGGACTTTATGGAAGCTGCAAAAAGCGCTAAAAATTATGTTTACGAAAAAATCAAAAACAGCCAGAAGTTGGGTCAAGGAATTTACCAGTTTGTGTGGGGATAATTAATTCCTCTTAGATTATTGCTTTAAAATTCTTATCTCAAGTTGCCTCTGCCTTGTTATTGTTGTCATTACCAGCTTGCGCTCTCTTTTTTTTGTCACTACGCACCTAAGTAGAACGTCTTTCCTTGTCATTGCGAGCCCAGCTGCCTTTTCTGTCATTTCGAGCCTTTTTGGTCATTGCGAGCGAAGCGAAGCAATCTCGTTGTCATTGCGAGCAAAGACGCCTTTATTTCGTCATTGCGAGCGAGCCGAGCCCTTTCTTGTCATTGCGAGCGCAGCGAAGCAATCTAATTGCCATTGCAAGTCATTTTTTGTAAATGTGGGCCAAGACTTTCTTGTCATTGCGAGCGAGCCAAGACCTTTCTTGTCATTGCGAGCGAGCCGCAAGGCGAGCGTGGCAATCCCATTCTCTGAGAGAAAAGACACAAATCTTTGCGATTGCTTCGTCGCTCCGCTCCTCGCAATGACACCGGAGAATGTCATTGCGAGCGACGACCGCAGGGAGGAGCGTGGCAATCCCGGAGATTGCTTCGTCCTGCTTCGCCTTCGGCTCGCCGTCCTCGCAATGACACATGGGGGAATGTCATTGCGAGCCTGAGCAAACACCTTTTTTGTCATTGCGAGCCTGAGCAAAGCGAAGGCGTGGCAATCTCTGAGATTGCTTCGGGTGCTTACGCACCCTCGCAATGACACCTTTTTTCAAGGCGTGGCAATCTCTGAGATTGCTTCGGGTGCTTACGCACCCTCGCAATGACGCGGGAGAATGTCATTGCGAGCGAGCCGCAAGGCGAGCGTGGCAATCCCATTCTCTGAGAGTAAAGACACAATCTTTGAGATTGCTTCGTCGCTCCGCTCCTCGCAATGACCCCGGAGAATGTCATTGGGAGCGACGACCGCAGGGAGGAGCGTGGCAATCTCTGCGATTGCTTCGTCCTGCTTCGCCTTCGGCTCGCCGTCTTCGCAATGACACCTTTTCTTAGGCGTGGCAATCTCATTGGCTAAAAAACAGTGAGCTTGAGGTTTCCGAACCCCTCTTTTTTAAATCTCCCTTATGAATAAGGGAAAAACTCTCCTTTTTTTAAAAGAGCCAGAGAGATTAAAGTTGATAAAATGTATTTAAAATGCTGGATATAGCCTCTCAAATATATTTATTTAGCGATATAATAAACCAATAAACCAGGGAGGGAAAATGAACATCGGTCTAATTAGTGACACTCACGGAGACATAAAAGCCTGGCAGGAGTTGTCAGTTTATTTAAGAGAATTTGACCTGGTTGTCCACGCCGGCGATGTGCTTTATCACGGGATTTTTAATCCGATACTGGAAAGCTATAAACCTCTTTTGCTGGTAGAAGAGTTAAATCGATTTACCGTACCTATTTATTTTGCTCGTGGAAACTGCGACTCCGATGTTGACCAGTTAGCTTTGAGCTATCCTTTGGCTTCTCCTTATCTGCTCTTGCGCTTGGAAGAGCTAACCTTACTTGTTCATCACGGTCACATTTTTTCTGAAGAAGAGCTTTTAAAATTAGCAAAAAGGTGGAAGGTGAACCTGGTTTTGACTGGTCACTCTCACTCTTATCACCTCAGGAAAGAAGACGGCGTGTTACTGGTGAATCCAGGGAGTCCATCGCTTCCTAAAGAAAACAAGCCTCCTACTTTTGCCGTTTTTAAGAAAGGACTGGTAAGGATTGTTCGTTTAAATGACGGGACTGTTCTGGAAGAAGCAACGCTCTTTTAGCTTCTTTAAATGAGAAAGATTTGCTGGCTCAGCAAAAAATTTGGTTATTTGGAAGGCCCGACAACTGTTGGTCTGATTCGATTAAACAATAACCGTGTTCTCTTAATCGATACTGGTCTAAATAAAGATAACGCTAAAAAAATCGACCGATGTTTAAAGAGTGAAGAGCTGAAAGTTGACTGGATATTCACTACTCATTCTCATGCTGACCATTATGGTGGAAATGATTACTTTTTAAGTCGTTACCAGGCAAAAGTTTTAGCTCCGGCTGGTGAGGCAGGCATAATGAAATATCCAGTTTGGGAGCCTTTTTATCTTTTTGGTGGGGTGCCACCCGTTGAATTAAAAGTTGAGTTCCTTCAGCCAAAACCCTCTCGGGTTGACTTACCAGTAACCGCTGGTGAATTTGAGATTGAAGGCACTCAGCTTAGCTTTATTGATTTAGCGGGGCACTCTCTTTTCCAGCTGGGAATTGCTTTTGAAAACTATGTTTTCCTGGCTGATGCTTTTTTCTCGCCTGAGGTGTGGGAAAAGCACTATTTTGTTTACTTTGCTGATGTTGAAAAAGCTGAACAAACTTTAAAGAAGCTTTCAGAATTAAAAAATCGAGGTGTAGTAATTTCCCACTCAGGTTTTTATGAAAAGTATCAAGAAATCATTGACTTTAATCTCGAGAAAATTGAAGAAACAGGAAAAGAAGTGGTAGAGCTGGTCGCTGAAGGTTTTTATCAAACCGAGACTATTTTAACAGAGCTTGCTCGCCGACATAAAAAACAGTTAGATAATCTACCTTCTTATTTTTTAGCTCGGCAAACTGTAATTTCTTACCTGGTGAGAGCTAAAAACAAAAACCTTCTTGATCTTCGGATTAAAGAAAATTCCCTGCATTGGAAAATTAAGGTTTAGTCTGGCGATGATTTGGGAATTAAGAAAGTTAAACAACCTTTTTTACAGCGCCGCTTTTTA
>CALKMS010000125.1 GCA_938091145.1 uncultured bacterium | reverse complement strand
AGTCGCCTTCTAAAACTCCAATCACTTTTTTCACGTTGCTTTTCAAAGCAGCTGCATAAATTCCTTTAATCCACGAGCATAAGTTACGGGGCAAACCAGCTGCTTCAGCTTGGGCAATGAAAAAATTTTTTTTTGTTGACGAAATAAACAAGTTATTGAGATCAAGAGGGGCTCGTCCGGAAGCAAAAACTACTTCTACCGGTATGGTAGAGGTAAAAGCTACAATCTCTCTTTTCATCGAAGACTAAAGATTTATAAACCTGCTATTTTTCTCAAAATCTCTGCTTTGTCCGTTCTTTCCCAGGTAAAATCTTTATCGTTCCGACCGAAATGACCATAACAAGCTGTTTTTTTGTAAATGGGCCTTCTCAAGTCAAGATTTCTTAAAATAGCAGCGGGTCGAAAATCGAAAACTTCTTTTACTGCCTCTTCAATCCTTTTTGGATCGACCTTCTCAGTGCCAAAAGTTTCAACCATTAACGATACTGGATGAGCCTTACCTAAAGCATAAGAAACCTGAATCTCACACTTATCAGCAAGGCCGGCTGCTACCACATTTTTAGCAGCGTAACGCGCCATATAAGCACCTGAGCGATCAACTTTAGTCGGGTCTTTTCCGGAAAAGCAACCACCGCCGTGACGAGCTGCTCCTCCATAAGTGTCCACCATGATTTTCCGACCAGTCAAACCAGTGTCTGCTTTGGGACCGCCAATTTCAAATTTCCCACCAGCATTAACAATAACCTTCAATTTACGATAGTCAACAAGTTCTTCGGGCAAAATAGGTTTAATCACGTGTTCAATTAAATCAGGTTTTAAGAGGCTTTCAACTTCCACTCCTGGGCGATGTTGAGCAGCAATCAAAACAGTATCAATTCGAACTGGTTTCCCGTTTTCGTACTCCACTGTCACTTGAGTTTTTCCATCTGGGCGCAGATAAGGCAATATGCCAGCTTTGCGGACTTCAGCTAAACGATGAGCAAGCTTGTGAGCAAGCATAATAGGGAGAGGCATCAGTTCCGGTGTTTCCAAACAAGCAAAACCAAACATCATCCCCTGGTCACCGGCTCCCTGGCGATCAAGCTCTGGGTCTTCAGCCTCCCCTATTCTTTCTTCGTAGGCGTGATTAACTCCTGCAGAAATGTCAGCAGATTGTTCTTGAATGGCTGTGATTACTCCACAGGTATCGCCATCAAAACCATACTTTGCCCGGGTATAACCAACTTCTTTGATTATATCCCGGGCTAGTGTTGGTATATCCACATAAGTTTTAGTGCTAATTTCCCCAGCCACAATAACCAAACCAGTGGTAACCAACGTTTCACAGGCCACTCGGCCCATAGGGTCATCTTTGTAAATAGCATCTAATACCGCATCAGATATTTGATCAGCTAATTTATCGGGGTGTCCTTCAGTAACTGATTCCGAAGTAAACAAATAACGCGACATTTTCACCTCCAGAGTTCATTTTGATTTTGGGCATAACTAAAAAAGGTTAACAAAAAAGGATGGTTCATTCAACCGTCTAATTTGAAAGGATCTTTTCTATCTGGTCAAAAATCTTTTCGGCAACTTTCTCTTTCGGAAGCAAAGGAAGTTTATGTTTCCTGCCGTCAGAAAAAAGTAAAGTTACTTGGTTAAAATCCTGACCAAAGCCTTTGCCATCACCCACTAAATTAGCCACCAACAGATCAACTTTCTTTTCTTGCAGCTTAACCTGAGCATTTTCAAGAAGATTGCTTGTTTCGGCAGCAAAACCAACAATCAGTTGTGTTTTTTTCTTTTTTGAGGAAAGTTCCTTTAAGATATCAGGGTTTTCAACCAGTTCTAAGGTTATTAGATTGTGAGATTTTTTTAATTTACCGTCAAATTTTTTTACGGGACGATAATCAGCAACAGCCGCCGCCATAATTGTTATGTCAGCGCGAAAAAAAATATCTAAACAAGCTTTCCGCATTTCTAAAGCGGTTTTTACGTAAGTCACATTAACTCCTGGCGGCGGCTCTAAATTTGTCGGGCCAGATATAAGCTCAACTTGAGCTCCTCTTTTAAAAGCCTCAGCCGCCAAAGCATAGCCGGT
Organism: uncultured bacterium; assembly: GCA_938091145.1. GTDB lineage: Bacteria > Actinomycetota > Aquicultoria > SKW223 > CALKMS01 > CALKMS01. The sequence continues at coordinate 7,488 of CALKMS010000125.1, read as the reverse complement.
TTTCCCCGAAGAATAATTAGAAATATACCTTATTTCGTCAATTTTTTCTTGAGTTGGACCTGCTGTCACCAAAACAGTTTTACCTTTTAAAGTGCTCCTTTTTTTTAAAAGCTTTTCAACTGTCGAAATAATCTTTTCAACTGAGGCTAACCGTCCTTTTCCGGTTGACCCACAAGCTAATCTCCCCTCTTCAGGGCTAACAATTATTACCCCTCGCCTCATTAAAGTTTCCAAGTTTTCTTGAACCGCTGGGTGATTAAACATTCTTTCATTCATAGCTGGAGCAATGACAACTGGGCAGTTCGAGGAAAGATAAAGCAAAGTAACAGGGTCATCAGCTATTCCATGAGCTGCCTTGGCAATAAAGTTAGCAGTAGCTGGAGCCACTAAAAATAAGCTGGCTCGAGCAGCAATTTCAATATGTGAAACCTTGGTTTTTTCAGCAAAAACTTCACTATAAACTTCTTTTCCCGACAAAATCTCAAAAGTTAAAGGAGTAACAAATTTAAGGGCCGAGGGCGTCAGAGCAACTGTTACCGCAAAGCCACTTTTTTTTAAACCGCTTACAATTTCAATAGCTTTATAAGCAGCTATCGAGCCCGTTACGCCAACTAAAATCTCTTGGGGCGTTGAGCAGGTTGTCCCCATTACATAATTCAAAGGTTTTCTTCAAAAACTTCTTTTCTGTTCTCTCTGCTTTCTTCTGAAGAACTCTCAGAAGAAACAATTTCAACTGGTAATACACTTTTTACAGGCTTTTGGACAAGCTTAACTTTCCCGAGAGAAATTTCCTCCAGTGCAATAGTTAAGAAATTCTTGCCAAAGAAATCAACCTGAGGTGGACGGTATTTAGGGACCAATCCTTGGCGGGCTAGATTTGCATTTTCGACCAATTGAGCAGCCCTCTTCGCTGCAACTGTTACTAGTTGATATTTGCTTTTAATATTTTTCAAAAGCTCGTTATAACTTGGCCTGGTTAGCAAAATACCTCCCTTTACTTAATTTTTTCTTTGTTTATTATCTGGAGAATTTCTTCTACTGTAGTTTCAAAGTGGTCATTAACTACTACATAATCATACCTCTTTATTTCTTTTAGTTCAAGTAGTGCGTTTCGAAGCCTAATATTCAATGAAGTTTCATCTTCAGTCTTTCGGGCCAAGAGACGGGAGCGCAACTCTCTCAAGCTGGGTGGAAGAATAAATATCAAAACAGCATTAGTTATTTTATTTTTAACAGTTTTTGCGCCTTGAACATCGATCTCCAAAATTATGTTTTTCCCCTTAGCTAAATTTTCTTTTATAAAGTTAAGGGGAGTTCCATAGAATGATCCATGAACGATTGCCCATTCCAGAAACTCCCCTCTGTTTTTTTTCTTTTCAAACTCTTCCTTGCTTATAAAATAATAGCTTTTACCTTCAATCTCGTCTTTTCTTTTCTTTCTTGTAGTGCAAGATACTGATTTTACTAAATCTGGGGCTTTCTGTAACAGTGCTTCAACAATACTACTTTTTCCAACCCCTGAGGGACCCGAAATAACAAATAACTTACCTTTTTTAAACCCGATTAACCCTTTTTTCCCAAAAGCTCAAGAAGTTTAGCCTTTTGCTTTTCACCCAAACCTTTGACTCGACGAGTTTCGCTAATACCAACATCTTCCATGATTTTTCGGCTTCTAACTTTACCAAGCCCAGGGAGTGAACTTAAGAGAGCTGAAACCTTCATCTTGCCAACGACAGGATCATTAGCCTTCTTGAAAATATCCTGAAGCTTCACCTTTCCTGCCTTCAAATCTTCCTTCAGTTTAGCCCGTGCCCTCCTCACTTCCAAAGCTTTTTTGAGAGCTTTCTTTTTATCAGCATCAGATAATTTTGGTAGCGCCATCTGACCAACCCCCTTTACTTGGTATTTTATGCTACCGCAAGGGATTATACAACTTATATATAGAATGAGCAAGCATTTTTTAAAAAAAGTTTTTTTATTTTAGTTTTGTCGACTTCCCGGATAAAAAAAGGGTATTCCTTGCTGACAAAACGGACAATTCTCAGGCTGGTAGGTCTTTATCTCAAGCTTTAATAAAGCGTGGAAATTTGGAAGATCTAGATGATTTTGACTTCTATCAACAAGACAACCAACTCCAACCACCAGCCCTCCAAAAGTTTTTACCACCTCAATTGTCTCTCTAACTGAAAGCGCAGTGGTGACCACATCTTCAACCACTAAAACTTTTTCCCTTTTTTTAATTTCAAATCCTCTCCTAATTTGAAGCCTGCCCTCTTTTCTTTCAGCAAAAATTGAGCGAACGCCCAGAAAACGGGCAACAACAAAAGACAAAATGATTCCTCCCAAAGCCGGCCCGATTACAACCTCGGGGGAGGCCTCAATAAACTTTCTCCCGAGTTTTTCCCCGATTAATTCAGCTAAAGGTGGGTGCTGCAATAGCTTAGCCGTTTGAATGTAAGTATCGCTATGCAAGCCTGAAGAAAGGCGAAAGTGTCCGCTCAAAATTGCTTCATTTTTCCTCAGAAGCTCTTCTAAGTTTGCCATCTGGAAATTTCCTCCAAATAAAGTTTTAACTTTTCTAACGGATCAGGTGCCGCTGTTATTGGCCGCCCAACTACCAGAAAGTCAGCTCCAGCCTCCAAAGCCTCGTGAACTGTAGAAACTCTTTTCTGATCAGAGTGTTTTTCACCCGTTAGACGCAGACCAGGTGTTACAACAATAACTCCTGGCGCTAGATTGTTTTTTATTATTCTCGCCTCCCGAGGCGAAGCTACGAGCCCTTTCAATCCGGCTTCAATGCCTATTTTAGCTAACCTTAACACACTCTCCTCAGTTGAATTTTTAATTCCCATGCTTCTTAAATCCGCTTCTTCCAAGCTGGTTAAAATAGTTACGCCTAAAAGCAAAAGGCGATTGAAAGAAAAATTCTCGGCTGCTTTGACCGCTTCTTTCACCATCTGAGATCCACCAAAAAGGGAAATAGTCAGAAAACGAAGATCCAAACGGGAAAGGACCTCAACTGCCTTGCTTATTTGAAAGGGTATGTCGTAAAGTTTAAGGTCTAAAAAAATTTCACCCTTTTCCCTCAAGGCCTCAACAATTTTTTGACCCCCACTCAAGAAAAGCTGCCAACCAACTTTAAAAGTAGTCACGTAAGGAGAAAGCAACTCAGCCAGCTGAACTGCTTTTTTAGCTTCAACTAAATCAAGAGCTACAATTAAACGGTCCTCTTTCAACTTGGTTCCCTAAAAGTACCAACAATTTCTTTGATACTATGAAACCCATGTCCAGCTAACCATTCCTTAAGACCTGAAATAATCTCCTTGGCAGCGAGGGGATTTACCAGCATAGCTGTACCAACAAAAAAAGCCTGAGCGCCCACGATTAAAAACTCAAGGGCATCACGAAAATTAAAAATTCCGCCACCACCTATTACCGCCACATTTCTGTTTTTGGCTACTCGGTAAACCAAATATAAAGCTAAAGGTTTTATTGCTGGTCCCGAAACTCCACCGCTCAAGGTAGATATCCGTGATGATTGAGTTTCAATATCAACAGCCATTCCAACAAAGGTATTAGTCACAACCAAAGCATCTGCTCCCGCTCGAGAGGTTTCCAAGGCAATTTTTTCAATATTTGAAGTATTTGGAGTCAACTTAACCCATAAAGGCAGGGAGACAGCCCCCCTGACTTCTTTGACTAACTCCAAAAGGAGCATTTCGTCTCTTCCAAACTCAATTCCACCTTTGTTTACGTTAGGACAAGAAACGTTGAGTTCAATGGCAGCAAAGCGGTTCGAAGCCTCAAGTTTTTTGGCTACTTCAACATATTCGTCAATTGTTTCGCCTCCCACACTACCAACCAGCTTATATGACGAGGGGTAAAGATCTATCTCATGCTCAAGAAATTTCTCTACTCCAGGATTTTGAAGACCAATTGTGTTCAATAACCCCGCCGGTGTCTCAGCTAAACGAGGTGGTGGATTCCCCTGGCGAGGCTTCAAGGTAACTGTTTTTAAAACAACGGCCCCAGTTTCCTCAGGTTTTAAAAAAGCGAAAGTCTCCAAAGAGCAAGTTCCTGAAGCCAAGATTAGTGGGGAGTTAAGCTCCAAAGAGCCAATTTTAACTTTTAAATCGATTCCCATATTATTTCCTCGCCTTCAAATACAGGACCCTCCAAACAAACTCTCTTGTATCCTTTTTTGGTCAAAACAACACATCCAAGGCAAGCACCGTAACCACAGCTCATTCTTTCTTCGAAAGAGAATTGAGCACGAACGATTTTCTTTCTTGCCAACTGGCCATAAACTTCTTTAAGCATCGCCTTAGGGCCACAAACAAAAAAACAAGAATCTTTAAACTCTTCAATAACATCTTTTAATAAATCAGTAACCATGCCTGTCTGACCATTTTTTTCTTCAACTATTGATCGAACCAAAACTTTCTCAGGCAATAACTTCTTTAACGGCAAAAAACAGCTTTGATTTTTATCGCCATAAAGAAGGGTTATAAAATAGCCATTTTTTGATGCTTCCCAAGCTAAAAAACGAAGTGGAGCCAGACCAATTCCACCAGCAACAAGCACTAAGTTTTTGGTATTGCCTTTTGGCAATGAAAAACCTTTGCCTAAAGGGCCAAGCAGATTGAAGCTTTCCCCTTCTTGAGCTTTGGCCAAAAGGCTACTTCCTTTTCCCCGAACTTCGACCAAAATTTCAATATAGTCATTTTCAGTCCAGCTAACAGCAAAAGGGCGCGGTAGCAAAGGATCAAAACCTCCTACTTTTACTTGAATAAACTGACCGGGTAAAGCTTTTTTAGCTATTTCCGGTGCTTCAAATCTTAGCAAAAAGCGCCTTTGAGCCAGCTCTTGATTTAAAATAACTCTGGATTTTGAAAGGCAAAATTTTTTATTTTTCGATCTCACGATGATACTCCTGCAAACTCTTAACTGTAATTTTTTCTTTTTTTAAAGCTTTAATTCCTTCAACCGCTGCTTTTGCCCCAGGAATAGTAGTAATTGAAGGTAATCCATAAAAAGCTGCTGTTGTGCGTATATAGTAGCCATCGCTTCTCGTTTCTTTCCCCCACGGCGTGTTAATTATTAAAGAAATACTTCCGTCTTTAATTAAATCAATGATGTTTGGCCTACCTTCTCGAACTTTTTTGACTTCTTCAACCTCTATTCCCGCTTGTTTTAAAAATTGATAAGTCCCTTTTGTTGAGACAATATCAAACCCAATTTTTTTAAGCTCACGGGCGATAGGAACAATGTTTTTTTTGTCCCTATCAGCTACGCTGATAAAAATTTTCCCATTCAATGGGAGGTTTGATCCGGTGGCGGCTTGAGCTTTGGCAAAAGCCAAGGGGAAACTTGTGTCAATACCCATAACCTCACCGGTTGACTTCATTTCCGGCCCTAAAACCGTGTCAGCACCAGGAAAGCGGCGGAAAGGCAAAGCAACTTCCTTAACTGCTATATGTTTCAGCTTTCTTGACGGCAGTTTAAAATCTTTCAACTCTTTGCCGATAGCTAACTTAGCAGCAGCTTTTGCCAAGGGAAAGCCAATAGCCTTGCTGACAAAAGGAACAGTTCTTGAAGCCCTTGGATTTACCTCAAGAACAAAAAGTTCACCGTCTTTTAAAGCCATTTGAATATTTATCAAACCCTTAACTTTTAGGGTTAGAGCAATTTTTTGAGTTATTTCCTCAATTTCCCGAATTATGCTCTCCGATAAAGTTATCGGCGGAAGCACGCAAGAGCTATCTCCGGAATGAACGCCCGCTTCCTCGATGTGTTCCATAATCCCGCCGACAAAAACATCTTTGCTGTCACAGAGAGCATCAACATCAATCTCAATGGCATCTTCTAAAAAACGATCAATTAAAACGGGATGCTCAGGAGAAGCTTTAACTGCCGAAGTAATGTACTCTTCAAGCTTATCAGCCGAGTAAACAATTTCCATTGCTCTCCCGCCTAAAACATATGAAGGCCGAACCAAAAGAGGATAACCAATTCTTTCGGCTATTTCTAAAGCTTCCTGATAAGAGGTAGCAACATCTCCTGGGGGTTGCTTAATTTTCAGCGATCGCAAAAGCTTGTTAAATCGTTTTCGGTCTTCAGCAATGTCAATGCTTTCCGAAGAAGTTCCAAGTATTTTTACTCCCGCTTTTTCCAAGGGCACCGCCAGCTTTAAAGGAGTTTGGCCGCCAAACTGAGTTATGACGCCAAGCGGTTTTTCATTTTCGATGATGTGTAAAACATCTTCGAGGGTTAGAGGTTCAAAATAAAGGCGATCTGAAGTATCATAGTCAGTCGAAACAGTCTCCGGATTACAATTAACCATGATTGTCTCATAGCCTTCTTCTTTTAAAGCGAAAGCTGCGTGGACGCAAGCATAATCAAACTCAATCCCTTGTCCAATTCGGTTGGGACCGCTGCCAAAAATAATCACTTTTGGTTTTGAGGAAGGCAAAGCTTCGTTTTCCTGCTCGTAAGTGGAGTAAAAATAAGGAGTAAAAGCTTCAAACTCAGCAGCGCAGGTATCAACCATTTTATAGACTGGTTTTATCCCCAACTTTTTTCTCTTCTCTCTGACCTTTTCCTCTCTTGAATTAAAAAGAAATGCTAATTGATAGTCGGAAAAACCAAACTTTTTGGCTTCCAATAGCTTATCAGCAGAAACTGTTTCAAGAGTGAATTTTTTAAGTTCTTCTTCCAGTTCAATGATTTCCTTAATCTGACTCAAAAACCAAGGGTCAATATAGCTGATCTTATAGACTTCTTCAATAGAATAACCTTTTTTTAAAGCCTCTTTTAGATAAAAAAGCCTTTCCGAGTTGGGTGTGGCAATTTTTTCTTTGAGAATCTCTAAATTGATTTCTCCTTGGCCATCAGCACCCAAACCATAACGTCCAGTCTCTAAAGAGCGAATGGCTTTTTGCAAAGCCTCTTTAAAATTTCGGCCAATGGCCATAACCTCGCCAATTGATTTCATTTGAGTGCCTAAAACATCTTCGGTTCCTGGAAATTTTTCAAAAGTAAAGCGAGGCATCTTGACCACCACGTAATCAATCGCTGGCTCAAATGAAGCCGGTGTTTCTCGAGTAATATCATTAGCAATTTCATCTAAGAAGTAGCCTACAGCTAATTTGGCGGCAATTTTAGCAATAGGAAAACCAGTTGCTTTTGAAGCCAAAGCCGAAGAGCGGGAAACTCGAGGATTCATCTCAATAACCATCAACTCACCATTTTCAGGATTAACAGCGAACTGAATATTCGAACCTCCAGTCTCCACGCCAATTTCTTTCATAATAGCTATCGAAGCATCCCTTAACTGCTGGTATCTATTGCCTTTATATTGTATGGCTTTTTTGTCATGAAGGGTTTTTATGGATTGCTTTCTGGTCTTGTTGCTTTTTTTCTTGGATTTTTTACAATGATTTTATTAAGGGGGTTTAAATATCATGGAGGATTTAAGAATACTTGAAA
>CALKMS010000124.1 GCA_938091145.1 uncultured bacterium | reverse complement strand
CGGTTGCCGATATGATAAAACTTTTATCTAAAGGTTATTTGGTTCCAGAAAAAGCCGATTGGTGGATTTATCAAATAGCCCCATTAATGGCTATGATTCCAGCTTTTATGGCTTTCTTAGTTATTCCCTTTACTTCCCAATGGGTGGCATTTAACTGGAGTTTGGCTGCTCTTTATCTTTTAGCTATTCCTTCCGTGGCGGTTTTCGGAGCACTGATGGCTGGTTACGGTTCTAACAATAAATATGCTTTGACTGGAGCTATCCGCTCAGCTCTCCAGCTTTTGAGTTTCGAACTACCTCGAGCCTTAAGCTTGCTTTCAGTTGTAATGGTAGCTGGCTCGCTGTCTTTAATTGAAATTGTAAAAGCTCAGCGAATTCCTTTTATTTTTCTTTTGCCTTTGGGGTTTGTTGTTTTTTTAATTGCTTCTTTAATTGAGATGAATCGAATTCCTTTTGATGTCGGCGAAGCCGAGTCCGAACTTGTTAGCGGTTTTCATACTGAGTATGGGGGGATTCGCTGGGGACTGTTTATGATGGGAGAATATACTCATTTCATTGTCTCGGCTATTTTAACTTCTTTGCTCTTTCTGGGAGGCTTTCGCTGGCCATTTTTGCCGGGTTGGCTTTGGCTTTTTTTGGAGTCTTGTTTATTTGCTTTTCTCTACTTTTGGTTTCGTTGGACTTTTCCGCGTTTTCGGCCAGACCAGATGATGGAGTTTTCTTGGAAATTTCTTTTTCCATTGTCTTTGGTTAATTTCCTTTGGGCTTTAGTTTTGGTTAAGGGTGTACTTGAATGAGTTTGGCCAAGAGTATTAAATCGCTGGCAAAAGGACTAAAGATTACGGGTAATTACCTTTTGAAAAAGCCGGTAACTCTTTTTTATCCTTTTGAGAAGCAAGAAATTTCTGAGGGCTATCGTGGTTTTTACAGTCTGCAAGGGATGTTTGGCGAAGCAAAACAGGGAGAGGCACTGCCTGAAATGCCTCCTTGTCAGAATACTTGTCCAGCTCACGTTGACCCGCGGGGCTATAATCGCTTGATAATGGAAGGAAAATATGTTGAAGCCTGGGAATTGGTGCGGGAAAGAGCACCTTTTCCCGCCGCTCTTGGAAGAATATGCCATCATCCGTGCGAAACTAAGTGCCGGCGGGGATATTATGATGAGGCAGTAGCTATCCGCTCGCTCAAAAGATACCTGGCTGATAAGGCTTTGCCAGTGGTTAAGAAAAAAAGAAAAATCCACCCAATGGACCCAAGGTAGCGGTAATTGGAGCGGGACCGGCGGGTTTGACCGCCGCTCTTGAATTAGTTCGCAGAGGCTATCAAGCAACGGTTTTTGAAAAATCAAAGAAACCGGGCGGGATGTTAATGTACGGTGTCCCAATGTATCGATTGCCGGAAGACATTCTTTTGGCTGAAATCGAAGAAATTGAAAAGGATGGTGTAGAAATAATAACTGGAGTTGAGTTTGGTGTTGATGTAAGCTTTCCTGACTTAAGAAGAAAAGGGTATAAAGCATTTTTATTGGCGGTTGGTTTACAGGCCGGCCGCATTCTTCCGATACCCGGACATGATTTGCCAGATGTGTTTTCTGCTGTCCCTTTTTTGCGTGCGGTAAACTCGGGAGAGAAACCGAAAATCGGTAAGGAAATTATAGTTATCGGCGGGGGAAATGTGGCGGTCGATGTTGCTCGTTGTGCAGTTAGATTAGGGGCTGAAAAGGTAAAAATGGTTTGTTTAGAGAAGTTTGAAGAAATGCCAGCTTTTTCTTGGGAGATTGAGGAGGCTTTAGAGGAGGGGGTGGAGATAAACTGTTCTTGGGGCCCGAAAGCGATAGCTTCAGAAAATGGCAAAATCAGGGGTTTAGAAGTAATTCAGTGTACAGCAGTTTTTGATGAGGAAGGGAGGTTTAATCCTCAGTTTTGCGAAACTGTTACCAATTTCATTTCTGGCGACACCGTAATTTTCTCAATTGGTCAAGCTGGAGACCTTTCTTTTTTGAAAGGCACTGAAGTAGAAATTGACGAAAGAGGTCGTTTGAAGGTCAACTTACAAACCTTACAAACCAATGTTCCTGATGTTTTTGCTTGCGGTGAGATCGTTACCGGGCCATCTACCTGCATTGGGTCAATAGGTCATGCTCACGAAGCAGTGATTTCGATAGATCAATATTTGCAGGGCAAAGATTTAACTGAAGGACGACCTAAATTCCGCTTGGTAGAATATCCGGATTATCCTTCATTACCTAAGGAAATGTTTGAAAAGGAAAGGCTAAGATCAAAGATGCCTGTTCTTTCTCCGGAGAAAAGAAAAACCAACTTTAATCAGATTGAACTTGGGTTTAGTGATGAGGATGCTCGAAAGGAGGCTTATCGATGCCTTCAGTGTTTAAGTGGTAACTGCACAGGCTGTTCTTTTTGTGCCCGAGTGTGTCCTGCCTTTGCCATCAAAATCGAGCGAAAAGAAGGATGGGGGGCAAAAGATTACCAGGTAGATCTTTCTCTCTGTATTTATTGCGGCTTTTGCGAGGAGCAGTGCCCGACAAGGGCTATTAGATTGACAAAACAGTTCGAAAAAACAGCTGATGACCCCAAAAAATTTACTTTTAGCAAAAAAGAGCTTTTAAGAAAGGTGGAAAAATAGATTGGCACAGCTAAGTTCCTTTTTATTTCTTTTTTTTGCTTTAATGACAGTTTTAAGCGCCGTGCTGGTGGTTAAACTGAAGGATATTTTTAAAGCGGTGCTTTGGCTTGGAGTATTTTTCTTTTCTTCCAGTGGTCTTTACTTTCTCTTATTAGCTGAAGTACCAGCTTTAGTCCAGATTTTGGTTTATGTGGGAGGTATTGTTACATTATTTTTATTTTCATTAATGATTCTTCCCCGCTTGGAAGAGCCTGGAAACCCTGTGTTTTTCCCCTTAATTTTCTTTTTGCTTTTCGGTGCTTTAATTGTCTTTCTTCTTTCTAAAGTTGTTTTCTTGACGTACTTTACTTATCAAGGCCTTTCATTAGCGGATTTTGGAGTGGCCTTGACTGAAAACTATCTCTTGGCTTTCGAATTGATGGGTTTGGTATTGTTGGTTTCTTTTGTGTCAGCTTTTTCAATACTCAAAAAGGAAGGGGAGGAAGAGAGTTGAGCCTCTTTCATTATTTAATTTTGAGCAGCCTTGTTTTCTCCCTTGGAATTTTTGGGGTTATGGCCCGGAAAAGTTTAATTGGAATTTTGATTTCAGTTGAGTTAATTTTAAACGCTGCCAATCTCAACTTGCTGGCTTTAGCTCGCTTTGGGGTTTTACCTTCGCTGTTTTCTCAGGTTTCAGTTTTACTGATCATAGCCCTAGCGGCGGCAGAAGCGGCGGTTGGTTTAGCGCTAGCCCTTTCTCTGTTCCGGACATTTAAGAGCAGCGATATAAATTTATTTTCTAGTTTGAAAGGATGAAAAAGGTATGGTAGGAGTAACAGCACAGGAAATAGTTTATCGGACTAACTTGGCGCTATCTTTAATTCTTTTGGCTCCACTGCTCTCTTTTCTAATATTAATTCTTTTTGGTCGCTTAATTAAAAGGTCGCATCTTATTGCTTTAACAGCTTCATTTATTTCTTTGTTTTCATCAATTTTTCTTATTTTTGCTTTCTACCGTACTGGCCGTTATGAGGTTAGCTTTAACTGGTTAGCATTTGGGGGTCAGGGGCTCAAAGTGGGTTGTTTAATTGACGGATTGTCATCAGTGGCTGCTTTTGTTGTTTCGTTTTTGGTGTTTTTTATAGAGCTTTATTCGGTTAACTATATGAAGGGGGAAACCCGATACACTCGCTTTTTTGCTTATCTTTCTTTATTTGCCTTTTCAATGCTTGGCCTCGTTTTATCTCAAGGTTACTTCCAGATGTATGTTATGTGGGAGCTGGTTGGTTTTTGTTCTTATCTTTTAATTGGCTTTTGGTTTGAAAGAGATGCGGCAGCTAAAGCAGCTAAGAAAGCGTTCTTTATTACTCGTTTAGGCGATATGGGCTTTTTCCTTGCTCTGTTGCTTCTTTGGTCAGCAACTGGAACTTTAACCTTTAGCTCGCTTTTCTCCCGAACGTTTTCGACTGCCTTTTTAACCCTGGTAACCATTTTGCTTTTTATTGGAGCGGTTGGTAAGAGTGCTCAATTTCCTTTATTTATCTGGCTGCCGGATGCCATGGAAGGTCCAACGCCGGTCTCTGCTTTGCTCCATTCGGCTACAATGGTAGCGGCTGGAGTAATTTTGGTTGCCCGTTCTTACCCTCTTTTTTCAAAAGCTCCTTTGACTCTTTCAGTAGTGGCTTGGATAGGAGCTATTTCGGCTTTATTAGGCGCTTTACTGGCTATAGCCGAAAAAAATCTCAAACGAGTTTTGGCTTTTTCTACCATAAGTCAACTTGGGTATATGATGCTTGCTTTAGGAGTAGGGGGTCTTTTTGCTTCGTTTTTTCATTTCTTTACTCACGCTTTCTTTAAGGCTTTGCTTTTTCTTTGTGCTGGTTCTTTAATTCATGCCTATCATGCTCAAGACATTGATGAGATGAGTGGTGCATTACTAAAGCTACCTTATACAACTTTTGCTTTTTTAGCTGGTGCTTTGTCTCTTGTTGGCCTTTTCCCCTTCAGTGGTTTCTGGAGTAAAGACGAGATTCTAATTTCAGTTTGGGAAAGCGGTAATTACTGGCTTTCAAGTTTAGCAATTTTTACTGCTTTCCTTACCTCTTTCTATGTTTTTAAAGTTTTTTTTCGAGTCTTTCTTGGTTTGCCAAAAAGAGATCTGCATGAAATGCCCTTTCTTACTCAAGTTTCTCAGATAGTTTTGGCTTTTATAGCTATCTTTTCCGGGGGTGCATTTGGCTGGCTTAGTGGGATGATGAAATCTTTGGTGGTTGAAAAAGAGGCTCACGCTGGCTTTTTGATTCCTTTTCTTTCAACTTTAATGGTTGTTTCAGGTTGTTTCCTTGCCTGGCTTTTTTATCGTTATGAGTGGGAAGGAGGTTTTCAGGCCAGTTTTTTGGGAATGGCTTTGCACCGCTGGTTATTTATTGAAGATTTTTATCGTTTGATTTTTTTGAAGCCTGTTCCTTACTTGAAAACTTTTTTTGTCAATTTAGAAAAGTGGGTTGTTGATGGGGCGGTTAATGGGATTGCTGGTGCAGCTAATTATTTTAGTTACAATGTCCGACGCTGGCAACAAGGTTATGTCCAGTTTTACCTTGGTCTTTCTTTCGTTTGTTTAATTATTTTAGTGATGATTTGGTGGTTGAAGTAGCGAGGTGATGAGAAACTTGAGTTTGCTGACATATCTTTGGTTGACGCCATTTATTGGGGGATTAATAGCTTTGGCTATGCCTGATCGAAAAGCGGCGCGAAGAGTTGCTATTCTAGCTTCTGCTTTAACTTTTGTGGAGTCTCTGATCCCTCTGGGTTACCTTGAAGATTTCACTGTCTTCACGCAAAACGTTAATTGGGTAAAAGCGCTAAACATTAATTATTACCTTAGGATTGATGGGTTAAGCTATTCCTTAGTTCTTCTAACTACTTTTCTTTCTCTGCTTTCAGTTTGGGCATCTTGGGAAGTTAAAAAACGAGAGCAACTTTACTACTTTTTCATTTTGTTTCTTGAGGCTACTTTGATTGGGGTTTTTATCGCCTTTGATTTCGTTCTTTTTTACCTCTTTTGGGAAGCAGTGTTGATTCCGATGTATTTTATTATAGGCATCTGGGGTGGGGAAAACCGCCGTTACGCTGCTAATAAATTCTTCCTTTATACTTTGGGTGGCAGTGTCTTTCTTTTGATGGCAGGCTTGATTGGTTATTTTTATTCTGGCACATTTTCATTTGAAACATGGAAAAGCTTTTTACCTGCTTTCACTTTTTGGCTGTTTTTCCTGGGTTTTGCAATTAAAATACCAGTTTTTCCATTTCACACTTGGTTGCCTGATGCTCACGTGGAAGCTCCGACTCCTGGGAGTATGATGTTGGCGGGCGTTCTTTTAAAAATGGGAGTGTATGGCTTTATGAGGTTTTTACTGCCTTTACTGGGGACAACTTATCACGGAAAGGAAGTTTTTCTTTTTTATCTTGGCTTGGCTGGTTTGATTTATGGAGGTATTATGGCGCTCACTCAAAATGACATTAAAAAAATTGTTGCCTACACCAGCGTTAGTCATATGGGGGTGGTGGTGATAGGCATTGCTTCTCTTAAGTTATGGGGAGTGATGGGAGCTTTGTTTCAAGCTTTAGCTCACGGGGTGGTTACTCCACTTCTTTTCTTGTTGGTTGGGCTAATTTACCATCGCTTTCACACTCGGGATCTCAATGAGCTTGGTGGCATTGCTTCTTATCTTCCTCTTATTTCTGGTGCTTTGATTGTCGGTTCTTTTGCTTCTTTAGGTTTGCCTGGTCTGGCTAACTTTGTAGGTGAGTTTACTGCTTTTCTGGGAGCCTGGAAGAACTTTGGATGGCTATTAAGTATTGGGGTGATTGGTCTTTTGCTTGATGCTTTAGTTTTTCTTCGGCTGATAGAAAAGGTTCTTTATGGCGAGAGAAATGAGAATCAACTTGTCATTGCGGATCTTTCGCTAAGTGAAAAGTTGGCAGTTTCCCCTTTGATTTTAATGACGGTCGTTCTTGGCGTTTTTCCTTCTGGTGTTTTTAATCTTGTTTGGCCGAGTATTAGTGCTTTGATTGAGAAGGGGGCTTTAAGATGAGCCAGGATTTCTTAGCTTTGTTACCGGAGATTGTATTAATTACTACCGCTATCGCCATTCTCTTTGTTAATAACCGACGTTTTTCGTGGGCTGGGTTTTTAGCAGTTCTGGCTCTTTTGGTTGCTTTATTTTTTAATTCTTTTTTTCCTCGAACAGGATTGTTTTTTCAACGTGGGTTGGCTGTAGACCGTTTTGCTGTCGCTGGGCGTTTCTTTGTATATTTATTGGCCACGTTGGTTGTTCTTTCTTCTATTGATTATTTTCGAAGTCTCAAAAAGGAATCCCTTTTTTACTCCCTTATGCTTTTTTCTTTAGTTGGTGCTTCTTTGCTCTTATCTGTTAATCAATTAATTTTAATTATTATTGCTTTAGAGTTAATGACCATCCCAACTTATTCTTTGGTTGCTTTTAGTGGAAAAAAACAATCTCAAGAAGGAGCCTTCAAGTATTTAGTTATGGGTCTTGTTTTTCTGGGATTAATGATTTTTGGTTTTTCTTATCTTTCTATAGGGCAGTTTTTTACTCAAACTCCTTCTCTGGCGTCTTTGCTTTTTCTCGGTTTTGCTTTTTTCCTTTCAGGCCTTTCCTTTAAAGCCACAATTTTCCCGTTTCATTTTTGGG
>CALKMS010000123.1 GCA_938091145.1 uncultured bacterium | reverse complement strand
AAGAATATCTTTTCTGGCATTGGTGGTTAAAAGAAGAGTTCCTGTAGTGATGTTATTTTCATTTTTCTCTTCAAAATAAAGAGCAAAGGGAGTTTCGTTTTCGTTGTAGAAGTAAGTTAAGATTGTTTGAGTGGTGTTATTCTCCACTGCCCTCATTTGAAGTAATTGTAGACCATTGTAGGAGTAGGTGGTAGTGGTGACATTGCTTCCTTTAATTAGAACGGTTTGGGTTCTTTGACCATTTCCATCATAAGAGTGAGTGATGGTTGCTTCATTTGAAATAGTAATAGTAGTCAGTCTATCTATGCCATCGGAGTAGAAATATTTAATTGTTGAAGTGGTGGTTTTTCTCTCTATTCTTCTTCCTAAAGGATCATAGGAATAAGTTATGTTTTTGCCACTTTGAGAAAGTTTAGCCACTGCTCCTGGAAAAGAGGTGCTTTCGGTGAAAGAGAGAGTGTTTGAGCCAGCAGTGGCAGTGGTTATAAAACCAGTGGGAGTATATTTATAAGTGTAGGTTAAATTGTTAATGGTAGCGGTGGAAAGGCGACCACTTGGGGTGTAGGAATAGGTAGCAAAAAGCGTTCCGCCAAAGGAAAGGGGGAGAGTTTCTGCTTTCTTTCTTGAAGTAGCAGTAGCGGTTGATTCGTTGTAGTAGTCATAATTAGCAGGGGAAGAAAATCCTACTCCACTTTGGCTTTCGAGCTGCCCAATTGAGGTTATAAGTAAAGGAGAACGAAGGAAGTGAAAAGCTATTAACTCTAAGCGTTTGGTTAAGAAGCAAGCCAGAGGGAGTGCGGGAAGTGGCTGTGGTCTCGATAGATAAGCCTTCTCTTGCTACTTTTCTGGTAAGCTCTTTTTCTGTGGCATCATAAGTGAGAGTGGTTGTGGCTTCAGAGTAGGAAATTGTAACTCTACTTTTCTTGTTGCTTCCAGTGGCATAGGTGTAGGTAGAAAAGATATCAGTTCTGTGGTCATAAGTTTCAGTTATTCGGTTAAGCTCATCGTATTTAGTTTCAATATCTTTTACCAAACTTTCGTTTTTAAGGTGCTTTTCTCTTATAGTACGTCCAAAACTATCATAAGTGTATTCAACCCTTGTTCCATCCGGATTTTCTTGTATTCTGAGGTTTCCGGATTGGTCGTAGGTATAGGTAGTGATGCCAGAATTTAAACCACCGCTTCTAACTTCTGAAACTACTCTTCCCGCTTTGTCGTAAACTTTTTCTACTCTTTCTCCATCAGGTTGAAGAGTATTTAAAACCCAGCCTAGTGAGTTGTAAAGATTTGTGGTAGGAGTGGTGCCTTCAGAACGTGAAGATAGTTGATTTCCTAAAAGGTCATAGGTGTAGGAGGTTATCATCTCATCGGGGGAGATTTCTTTAACAAGTCTCCCGCCTAAATCATAAAAATATTGGGTGGAAACAGTCTCTCCCTCCTCAGTTGGACTTATTTCCTCTGTTTTGTTTCCCTCTTCATCATAGCGGTATTCTGTCCAAGAGTTGTCAGGGTTCACTTCTTTCTTGAGAAGACCACTAGGATAGTAATAGGAGAAAGTAGCTTTGCCACTAACTTGATTGTCTGGGTCAATTCTTTTTATCTCGTTCCCTTCGGCATCATATTCAATAGTTGTGGGGTTTTTCTCTCCAGCTTTGAGCTCATAAATCATGTTACCGCGGGCATCATACTTCATTGTAGTAGTTCCTTCAATGGAATCGACTTTTTGAATTTCTCTCCCCATCTCATCATAAGTGGTGGTGATAGTTTTATGGATGCTCTCGTTGGTATAGAGTTGTTTCTCTATTAGCTCTTTTCCTTCAGGGTCAAAAACCTTTCTTAATAAGTCAATCTTTTTTCCTTCCGTGTTCTCTTTGTAAGACTCAATCTCGTTTCCTAAAACATCGTAGCGATAATGAGTAGTTACTCCATAAGCGTTAGTAGAGGAAAGAAGGCGTCCGGAAATGGAATATGTGCTTTGGGTAGTTGTGGTTTCAGTAGGGTCAATTTCTAGGAGGAGCTCGCCGAAGTCGTTATAGATTTTTTTGCTCACCAGGTTAACTGGAGTAGCAGTAGTTGAGAGCTTTACCCCCACTTGAGTGATGGTTTGAGCTTCTCCACTGGGAGCGAAATCACTGTATTGTGTTTCTTGCCATTTTGAAGAGTCAATTTTTCTTCTCTCTTTAATTAGGCGCCCCAGAGTGTCGTAGGTATACTCTGTTCGAGAGCAACTTCCACCTGCTGTGAGCTCCTTTTCTTCGGCAATCAAGTTTCCTCTGCTGTCATAAGTATAATAGGTAGAAGAGCCACGTGGACTTATTTCTCGGATTAACTGGTCGTACTGATCATAGAAGTAAGCAGTGCGGTGTCCTTCTTCGTCCCACTCATAAAGGAGATTGCCTCGGATATCGTAGATTCTTTTTCTCTCCTTCCCTAAAGGCGAGCGTTCTAATATTTCTTCATTGGTTGGACTGTAGGAATAAGTCCAAGTGGCTGTGGTTTCAGAAGATATCTTGGGATTGGTGCGAGAGGCAACCGTTCCATTAGGGTTTAAAGTAAAAGTTTGAGATATAGCCTCATCGACTCCATTTACCTTTCCATAACGAGTAACAGTAGCTGATAAGCCATTATAAGCTACCTCAAGCCTTTTCCGAAAGTTACTTGAGTAACCTGGGAGTCTTACTTCGGAAAGTTTGTTATTATTGTAGACAAACTCCCAGTGGGCAGAGGGAGCTTCTGTGGCTTCAAATTCGGGGATGTCTAAACCGGTAAGTTTGCCATTGGTGTAAGTATAAACGTGGCTAAACTCATCAGTTGTTTGAGGATAGAAGCGAACAGAGGAAGTGTTATCATCCATAGAATAATCTACTCTGCGCAAGCCAGAAGAGGTTGAGTAAGTAGCGGAGAGGATTTTACCCTCAGGGGAGAAGGTAACTATTATCTCCTGATCATTGGGAGCTTTAATGGTGAGCGAGTTTTCTTTCCAGACGTAGCTCACCTGGTTTCCGTTTTTATCAGTTCGAGAAAGAAGCTTTCCACTCAAATCGAAATTGAGATAGGAGCGGTCTTTGAAACTCAGTCGGTAGCCAG
Organism: uncultured bacterium; assembly: GCA_938091145.1. GTDB lineage: Bacteria > Actinomycetota > Aquicultoria > SKW223 > CALKMS01 > CALKMS01. The sequence continues at coordinate 10,434 of CALKMS010000123.1, read as the reverse complement.
AAGGAGTTTGAGTTAGGTCAGCGTAAAAGCCGAGAGGAGCAAAGTAGCCGTTTTGGGTAGAGGTAAAGATGTGCTCTTCGCCTTTCTCATCGAGATATGTAATGGTAGAGGTAGAAATCTTTAAGCAGGAGTCAAAGTTAAAATGCCAGCCAGAGGCAAAACGGTTGCTCTCTTCTGAAGCAGAGTTATAGGTGCGAGAAACTTGGGCTTTAGGTCCCCAAGAGTCAATGGAAAGATCGGTAGCGGATAGACTTAAAGCTCCTTTATCAAGCAAGATGGAAGCTTCGTGGTTAGCGAGAGGGGAAAGCTCATAAAAGGCATGCCTTGGGTCGTCGTTTACACCAATGGTGCGTTTGTCCAATGTTGGTCTAAAAGCTGCGCATTTCCAGATACTAGGGGAACCCGCAGAGTTAAAAGGAACTACGCGAAACCAATAGTTAACATTGTTATCATAGTTAGTATCGCCCATTTTTTGGTAAAGCGGTTGAGGGTTGTCCCTTAAATCAAATCCCGGGCCCGCGTAGCGGTAAACCTTTCCGGTATCTAAGGCACCGAGCCAAAAAAGATTGTTTGCTGGGTCAAAACAGCCATTGATTGCCCTGCTATCTCCCTGATCAATTGTCCACTGATTAATGACTTTATAGTCGCTTAAGCGAACTTTACTTATCCGAGCAGCATTGTTATTCTTCCACTCAATAAGATAAAGAGCTTCTCCGTCAGCTAAAACCCCATCTACATAATAAGATTCCATGGGAATATCGTAAGTTCCAAGGCATTGAGCAGAGGTCGGGCTAACCACTTTAAAAACTCTTATTCGAAAACCGTCGTAGCTTCCTGTTCCCAAACTGTAAGCTACAGAGTAAATTTTTTCTCCATCTGAAGTGAGGAGTAAGGAACCGGTCGAACCAGCGTTATTACCCGTTCCCCTTTCCAAAAGTGGTTGATCGAAAGTAAAAAGGCGAACATTAGTTGAACCAGCTGGCTCTCCTTTCCATACTCCTTCAATTGTTTTGCCGTCAGTGGTAACTGTGCGTCCGCTATAAAGAAAACCGTTTAAATAAAAGCCAGAAAAGATGGTCTCAGCTGAAGTATAATTTTTCCCAACTGTGCCATAAACTTTTCCCTTCGCAGTGCCGTTTAAACCGGTACCAATTTTTGTCCAAGCAAGAGGTCCAGGATAGCCTCCCCAGCGCCTAACATAAAGGTAGGTACCGTCAGTTAAGGCGACGCCTGCACCCGATAAGCCAGTAATGGTAATAGTGGTTTCTTTGCTTTCTGCACTTGGAGAGCTTCCACGGTAAAAGGGATTTGAAGTGGTGCCCACTGTGAAGGAGGCTATTTCAGAGTCTCCTGGATAGGCTCTTGAAGCTTTTGTACTCCAGGAGGTGTTGGTGGAACCAAATACTTTGCCAACTTGACGATAAGCATATCCGTCAAAAAGATAAATAGTGTAACCATTAGCAGTTGCGCCTGATCCTTCCCAGTTTAAATTAACTCGCCCTCGACCTACATTGGGAAAGTCATTTGGGGTATCTCCTTTACCATCACCATCTCTATCTACCTCTTTCCACCAACCTAAAGCCTCCAAGCTTGTGGTAGTGAAATTAGTTACCGGCTTGGGCAAAACATCACAGTTAGAGTTGTAATTCTTCCATCCAGATGTCCAAACAGTTGAACTTGTTCCCATTCCTATATAGTAATCAAAGTCGTTATCTTGAATATCTCCCCAGTTTGGTTTGTAGCGGAATTTAAAAGTAGCTATTTTATAGCCTGAACCGTTGGTGAGGGTGCATTCGTTTAGAAGGGGAGTTACTTTATTAATATTATAACCTGAAGGATAATAGGCAAAATAACCAGGACTTACTGCTCTTTTTACCCAACTACTTCCGGGGTCGTAAGAAAACCAGGCAAAGTACCCCCCATACCGGCTGGGATCGCCTGAAGTATAGTTTGGGAGAAGTCGAATTTCGCGAATGTCATCGCTATAAGGTGTGTCAACCCTCACCGAAACAGAAACAGTGGTCATATCGTCAGCTATATAAGGAGGAGTCGAATAGCTCACCGAAAAATCGGGATAGTCATAGTAAACTACCAGCTTAGGTCGGTAACTCGTATCGCTATACTCAGAAGAGTAGAATTTTTTCCAGTGAGTGGTGTTTTCTGAACCATCCTCTTTTTGATACATCATAACTCCATAATTAGGTTCACTCCCACTTATCCAATTCCTGACCAAACCAGTTAATTCCCAATTGACCCAAACACCTCGCCCTGAAACACTCTGACTTGCTAAGTAAGAATAAGAAGGTCTGCTGTTCCAAGTGGTAGACTCACTCCAGCTACTGGTAAGCTTAGCAAGGTAGGTAACAGTTGGATCACTTATATAATATTGGTGAAACATATAAGCGGAAAAAGTGGCCTGCTTTATATAAGCTCCCGCAAGTGAAGAAAGGTCAAACTTAACAAAAGAGCGATTATGCCCGGTGGAAGAGTTATAATAACCAACTTTAAGCTCAGTTGAACTGCCGTAGCTGGTTGAAGGATAAGCACTCGACACATAGGTATCCTGATTGGCTATTTTAGTAACTGATGGGTCAAGGTAAACGGGGTAAACGCGGCTAGGGTCTCTAAGCCATTTTTCTGGAATTGAATAAGTTATTAAGTAGCCGTTTTCGGCCGGAGAAACAGTGTAAGTAGCGTCTTGGCAATAGACAGGCTCCCCAGAGGCTGTACAAGATGAGTCGTAAACGGATAAGCCACCAAGATAAAGAGTAGCGTTTTGCTGGCCTGGCTTAAACAAACCATAGCCACCCTTTTCTAATGAGCGAAGCTCTAAGCCTCTGGTTTTCAAATAAAAAGTGAAGGAAGAGGGAGATTGAACTGAGTTTAAAACTAAAGTTTCCTTTAAACCATTATCAATGACCTCATAAATAAGGTCAGTATCTGGTAAAGGCAAAAGATAATAAACTTTATTATTGAAAGAAAACAGGTAATCCTCTCGGGCTGCCATCAAATCAAATTTAACTTCCCAATCTGGATCTAAAGGAGAAGATATAGAGACAGGAAAGGTTTTTGGCTTCTCGGGTTTTAGCTTAATTTTTAAAGGTCCTTTCTCATTTTGATAACCAACTTCTTCTTGTAGGGGTATAAGATTATTTCTAAACTCTTTCCACTTACCCTCCTCATCTTTATAGTGAATGGGAGAGGCATAGATTTCTGCTTTATAACTTCCATCCGGCATAAGGAAATGTTTTGAGTTTTCCGTTCTTTTTTCAATAATTTCTACTGGCTGAGAAAGTGGGAGAGAACTTTCTGATTTTCCTAAAATGCTTTCTTCAGCTAGTGCGAGGGAAGGTTGGGAAATAAAAAGTATGGGCTCTAAAGCTAAAAGTAAAGACAAAGTAACTGGTAAGAAAATTTTTTTAAATTTGCAAAAAACTTTACCCCAAAAATTAGAGTTAGCTTTTGGCCAGGTTCTTTCTCTCATTAGCGCCACCTCCAAAGAAAACCCTCCAAGAAGCACCAGTAACACAGTTAAAAAAGAAAACCAATAACCAGAAACGGTGATTTTTTGAGTGAGGCACATCCGAAAATTAAATTTTGGAAAATGGCTCTCGTTCCAAACAAAAGATTTGATTTTACGGATATTTGGATCATGATTTCCAGGGTCTGAAACCTAAAGTGGATCTGGGGTCAAGTCTTTAATTTTGACACTTCTTCCTTCCAAGGTGAAAAATTTTTTTACCGCCCAGCAATCAAAAATATAAGTATGAAAAAGCGCTGTATATCACCTTACTTCCAAAGGAAACGTAATTAAAAGCGTCTGCCAAAACTTTTATCTGGTAAGAGAACAGCGATAAAAAAACGGCTAGGAATAAGTTCTAAGCCCATCTCAGTTGCATTATCCACCTATGAGTAAATTTTAAAGATGGGGGAACATTAAAAGCAAAGGCCCACCCCTCACCCAAACTGCAACCTACCAACCTAGACTTCGCAATATTTTATACTCTAATCTGGGCATAATCCCACCCTGCCAACTGGTGGTGTGACCCAAATAGTATTTTCAGAAAAGTTTTAGTGGTGTTTGTTTATGTACCCGAATACTTTATAAGTAATTGAATTCTTTTAGAAAGTTGATTGAAGGTTGATGGCGGAGGGAGAGGGATTTGAACCCCCGGTCCGGCTCTCGCCAGACTGCGGTTTTCAAGACCGCCGCTTTCGTCCGCTCAGCCATCCCTCCGCTAAGCTTAATTTTAAATGTTTATGAAAAAATAATAAACAGCAGCCTTTTAAAATCAAACGCTCTGAAATAATCAAATTGATTTATTTCATTCAAACAAGTAAAATTTATAACAAATATTGTTACCGGAAAATGATGCCGGTATTAAAAATTGAGGTGATATTATGTGTCTTGGGGTTCCCGGTAAAATTTTAAAAATTGAAGAAGTATCTGGTTTTCGGGTGGGAGAGGTTGAAATGGCTGGAGTTGTAAGACAAGTAAATTTAGACTTCGTCCCAGAAGCCAAAGTTGGCGATTTCGTTTTAGTTCATGCTGGTTATGCTAACTCAATAATTGATGAGAAAGAGGCTCAGGAAACGATGGAAATGCTGGAGGTGGTAACTAATCCATCTGCTGAAAGAATTCCGTAAGCCAGAAATCGCTAAAGCCCTTTTCGAGAAAATTGAAAAAGAAGCAACCAAAGAAAACTACACTTTTATGGAAGTTTGCGGAACTCATACTGTAGCTATTTCTCGCTTTGGTATTCGCCGCGCTTTACCAAGAAACATAACCCTGCTTTCTGGCCCAGGCTGCCCAGTTTGCGTTACTCCAAACGAAGAAATTGACTGGGCAATAGTTTTGAGCCAGCAAAAAGATGTGGTTTTAGCCACTTTTGGTGATATGATGAAAGTTCCTGGTTCCTTTTCCTCTTTGTCGAAAGAAAAAGCAAACGGAGCTGAAATCAAAGTTTGCTACTCCACCCTCGATGCCCTGGAAATAGCAGAAAAAAACCCGAACAAGAAAGTAGTTTTTTTTGGTGTCGGCTTTGAGACAACCGCTCCTTCCGTAGCTCATTCCATTATTTCTGCTCGAAAGAAAAACCTGAAAAATTACTTTGTTTACAGTGCCCATAAAACTGTCCCGGAAGCCTTACGTGCCCTAGCCAACTCAGACGAACTTAAGCTTGAAGGATTTATTTTACCAGGTCACGTCTCCTCGATTATTGGAAGTCGGCCCTATGAATTCATTCCTGTTGAGACCGGCTTAGCCTGTGTTATAAGTGGTTTTGAGCCTATCGATATCCTAAGCAGCCTTCTTTGCCTTATCAGACAAGTAAACACCAAAAATTTTCATGTAGAGAACAACTATCGCCGAGTTGTAAAAAGAGAAGGCAACAAAGTGGCTTTGAATATAATGAATGAAGTCTTTGAAGTTTCAGATTCAAACTGGCGCGGGATTGGCGTTATACCAGGCAGCGGGCTTAAAATCAATGAAAAATACGCTGATTATGATGCTCAAAAAATTTTTAAAATCGATGTTGAACCAGCAAAGGAGGCAAAAGGTTGTCGGTGTGGTGACGTTTTGCGCGGCATTTTGTTTCCTTATCAATGCCCCCTTTTCGGCCGCACATGCACACCAGAAAATCCTGTCGGTCCCTGTATGGTTTCGAGCGAAGGCTCTTGCGCTGCCTATTACCGATACGAAGTTGCTCAATGAGTAAAGTTCAGTGAAAATTATTATACTTTCATTAAAAAGTTCTTGATAAAGCTATGATAAAAAGATTTCGATTGATCGGTTCTATTCTAATTTTAGTTTTTTTTACCTCCAGCTTTTTTAGCTGCTCAAAGCCACAACTTCAAAGGAAAAAGGTTTACTCTCAAGAACCAAAAGCAGCCCCAAAAACCAAAACTAAAAAAGTAGTTAAGTTTGGGTTCGTACCCGTTCGAAATGTTGAAGAAATGACAAAAGAGTTTACCGCCCTTTCTAACTATCTGAGTAAAAAAACTGGTTGCCAATTTGAAATTTATCCTTTTCGAGATTACGAGACTTTGCTAGAAAAATTTATCACCAAAGAAATTGAGTTGGCGACCGCGGGAAGTTTCATCGCTTATCGAGCAATAAAGGAGCTTGGAGCCGAGCCTATCGCCAGGCCAGAAAAAAATGGTATCTCTTTTTATACCGGTTTAATAGTTGTTCGCAAAGACAGTGGCATAAAAAACATTAAAGATTTGAAAGGGAAGAGTTTTGCTTATGTAGACATCAATACCTCAGCCGGCTATGTTTATCCCCGAGCCTTGATTAAAAGTTTAGGCTATAATCCGGATAAGTTTTTTCGAGAAGTGAAATTTGCTGGGCACCATGACGCTGCTTTCCTTGCTGTTTACCATCGACAAGTGGATGCAGCTGCCGCTAAAAATCTGGTCTTTCAACAAATAGCTCAAGATAACCCTGATTTTAAGAAAACAATGCTTATCTTGGCTGAATCTAAAGGTTTTCCAGAAAAACCAATTGTTGCGCGAGCAGATTTTGATCCCGTTTTGAGAGAAAAGATAAAAAAAATTCTTCTCAATATGGATAAGGACCCTGAAGCTAAAGAAGTGCTGAAGACAATCAAAGCAGACCGCTTTATTGAAACCCCTATCTCAAGTTTTGCTGAGGTAGAAAAACTTTATCGCGATCTTAACGAAAAATGAATCAACTTCTCGTTAAACTAAAGAGAATAGTTTTTAACAGTCTGGTTACCAGGGTAGCTGGCGTCGCCTTTTTGACCTTCTTAATCGGGGTTTTAATCTTCTTGTATATGGAATTTACGCATATCGATAGGGTAGAAAAGCGAATGATTACTCAAATGATTGACTTTACCAGTACTTTTTCTCTGGCTTGTCGGGAAGCAATTCTTACCTTAAATTACCCTCTAATTGAAAACTATGTTTACCAAATTTCAGCCAGTAAAGAAGATTTGTTAGCAGTGGCAGTTTTTGATCGTGAAGGTAAGTTGATTAATCAATATGCCCGCGACCAGGAAGAGCTCAACTTCCTGAAAAAAATTGGCAACGAAATTGGGGAAAAATCAGCGAGCTCAAACTTTACCCCTTTCAACCGTTATCTCTCTAAAAAAAGCTATCTGGTGGTTAAGCCAATTGAAATTGAAAAACAAGGCTACGGTTGGGTTGCTCTGGTTTTTTCCCTTAGGGAGGTGCAGCAAGAAAGACGTAACTTGGCTTTCGGAGCCTTAATTGTTGGACTGTTTTTGCTTATAGCTTTTATCGTTGGCTCTTTTTATTTAAGAGCAAAACTTATTAAACCAATATTAAACCTCTCTGAAGCCTCGCGTCAGTTAGCTGAAGGTAATTTTTCGATCACTGTCCCCACTCGTTCTATTGGCGAATTGGGCGAGGTGGAAAAAGCTTTCAATGAAATGGCTGCCAATCTAAAAGAGTTAACTGACCGAATGGTTAAAGCTCAAGAAACTCTTAAATCCCAGCTAACTCAGGTAAATTTCCTTTGCAGTTTAAGTCAGAGTCTTAGCTCAAGCTTGGAACTCTCTGAAATATTTGAACTCGGGCTGGAAGCAACAAGAAAAATCGTTGAAAACATAGAGGCTGGAGGTTATTTTATACTTGACCGCAAAACTCGGCAGTTTGAGCTGGTGTTTTACCAGAGCCCCAAAATAGGTGACCTTCCAGTTCTCGGAAAGTTTGCCCCCAACCCTCACCTGGAAGAAGAAAAGATTGAGGTTTTTTTTAGAGACAAAATCCAGGCTAATGAGTGGGAACCCTTTTTGTTTCCCACCTCAAAAAGCTCTATCTGGATTCCCCTTAAAAGCCGTCGAGAGCTAATTGCTTACCTGGTCTTAGAAACTAACAAAAAAGAAGGTTTTAAAGAAAATGAGCTTGATATTCCTCTGCTTTCCGCCTTTGCTGATGAGTTAGCCATTGGAGTTCAAAATGCTCTTTTATATGAGGAAATTCGCCAGCAATATTTCCGAACCATCGCTGCTTTAGCTGAAGCCATTGAAGCTAAAGACCCTTTAACTCGTGGCCATTGTGACCGAGTTGTTCACTATGCCACTCTTATGGCTCGGCGATTAGGCTTTACTGAGGCTCAAGTTGCTCACCTTCAAACCGCTTGTTATCTTCATGATATTGGAAAAATTGCTATTCCTGAAACAATTCTTTGCAAACCAGGTGCCCTCACCCCGGAAGAAAGAGAAATAATTAAAACTCATTCTCAAAAAGGTTATCAACTAGTCGAAGCGGCTGGCTTAGACCCTTCAATTAAAAAGGCAATCCTTGAACACCATGAATGGTTTGACGGCTCAGGTTACCCTGACGGCAAAAGGGGAACCGAAATCTCCCTTGAGGCGCGCATTCTAGCTATTGCCGATGCTTTTGAAGCTATGATTTCTGAACGACCCTATCGGCCAGCTAAATCAATTTACCAAGCTCAAAAAGAATTAAAAGCTTGTGCTGGGACTCAATTTGACCCGATGTTAGTAACGATTTTCCTTGAGATAATCGGTGATAAAGAAAGATTTATCGGTTTGATTGAAAGAAGGGGGAAGAATGAAATCAGAGGATAAAATTTTACTGGCTCACGGTAGCGGCGGAAAGCTAATGCACAACCTAATTAAAGAACTTTTTCTTAAGAATTTTTTCAACCCGATACTCGCCCCTTTAGATGATGCTGCTTCCATTGAGATAGCTTCAAGCCGCCTCGCCTTCACCACTGACAGTTACGTTGTCAAACCCCTCTTTTTTAAAGGCGGTGACATCGGGCGATTAGCCGTTTGTGGAACAGTGAATGACCTATCTATGAAAGGGGCCAAACCTTTGTATTTGAGCGTTGCCCTGATTATTGAGGAAGGTTTCCCTCTATCGGATTTAGAGAAAATCATTGGTTCAATGGTAAAAGCCAGTCAGGAAGCTAAAGTTGAAATTGCAAGCGGCGATACCAAAGTAGTTGAAAAAGGAAGTGCTGATGGTCTTTTTATTAACACAGCTGGTGTTGGCTTGATACCTCCCGGAGTAGAGATCTCAGCCAAAAATGCTTCAGTTGGCGATGTGGTAATAATTTCCGGATCTATTGGAGACCATGGAATCGCTGTCCTTTCTGAAAGAGAAGGTTTAAGCTTTCAAACTCAAATTGCAAGCGATGTCGCCCCCCTAAACGAACTGGTCGAAGCTTTACTCAACGTCACTCAAGAAGTTCATGTTCTGCGGGACCCAACCCGAGGCGGACTGGCCTCAACCCTCAATGAAATAGCTGAAGCCTCAAACGTAGCCATTGAAATTGATGAGTCGGCAGTCCCCATCAAAGACGAGGTGCTAGGGGCCTGTGAAATGTTAGGTTTTGACCCCTTTCAGGTTGCCAATGAAGGGAAGATGGTGGTTATCTTGCCAGAAAAATGGGCAGAAAAAGCGCTTGAAGCTTTAAAAAAACACCCTCACGGAAAAGAAGCAGCCATAATTGGAAGAGTTGTTGCTGAACCAAAAAAGAAAGTTATTTTGAAAACATCAATTGGCACTACTCGACTACTGGATATGTTGATGGGCGAGCAGCTTCCCCGTATTTGTTAAAATTAGCCTTCCAGTAAAGCCATTAACTCCCGGCTGGTTTCTTTATCCAGACCCTTTTTTTGTGCTATTTGAACAGTAATTTTCCCCAACTGGCAGTAAAGAGAAACTATTTCTGGCCAGGTTTTTTTTAAAATTTTAAGATGACTTTCAACGGTTTTTAAATCTCCTCGCGCAATTGGGCCAGTCAAGGCTTCAATCGGATTAGTCTTTTCCAGATTGGCAACCGTCCCTTTTAAAAGAGGGAGCAAAGCTTGATGAGCCTGGTTACAGCTTAAACCTGCAAGTTGATAAAGCTCAAGAGCAACATAAACTAAAGCAACAAGATAGTTGGAGGCAATGCAGGCCGCTGCGTGGTAAGCGGGCTTTAATTCTTCCTTTACCTCAACCATTGTGCCGCCAATCGCTTTAACAATCTCCTCCGCCACTTTTTGAGCCTCCTTTTCCCCGCAAAAGCCAAATATTGAACCAGGAAGATTATTTATCGCCAGTTCAACACTGGCTAAAGTTTGAATAGGGTGAAGAGTAGCAACTATTGCCCCTTTTTTCTTAGCGCTTTTAAGCGCTTCCGTTGTTAAAGCTCCGCTCAGATGAAAAACAATCTGTCCTTTTTTAAATCCTCCTTTCTGAGCAATTTGTTGAGCAACCAAAGGAATTGCTTCGTCCCTTACCGCCAAAAAAACAACATTAGCTTTTTGAGCAGCGTCTGAAAGATCATGTGTAAAATAGGCGTGGGGAATATATTCTTTAGCTCTTTGGAGCGAGCTCAAACTGCGACTGCCAACGGCAATGACTGAAAATCCTCTTTGGGAAAGAAGATAGCCTAAAGCCACCCCTACCCTACCTGCACCAATAATAGAA
>CALKMS010000122.1 GCA_938091145.1 uncultured bacterium | reverse complement strand
TCTTACTTTCTTTACCGCCTAAACAAAAGTGCGCTTTCTTATGTTCTTTTTCCGCTGGGAAACTACTCTAAAAAGGAGGTCCGCCAAATTGCTGAAGAAGCCGGCTTGCCAATCAGTAAAAGACCTGAAAGCCAGGAAATTTGTTTCCTCCCTAAGGGTAGCTTCAAACATCTTTTTGAAAAATTTCTCCCCCAAGCCCTCAAGCCTGGTCCAATAATTAACGAGCGGGGCGAAATAATCGGCACTCATCAAGGAATTGCTTTCTATACTGTCGGGCAGCGGAAAAAAATTGGAGTTTCCTCGGCTACACCCCTTTATGTCTATCAAATTGATGCCAGGAAAAACGCTGTCTATGTTGGGCCTAAGGAGAAACTTTACCAAAAAGAACTAAAAGCAAGGAGCGCTAATTGGCTTGTTAAACTTCCCGAGGCAACAGGCTTGGAAGTTGAAGTAAAAATTCGTTCCACCACCCCCCCTTTTAAAGCTACCGTTTATAAAGAAAACGAGCGTTTTAAAGCAGTTTTTAAACAGCCTCAAGCAGCCATTTCGCCAGGTCAATCAGCAGTTATTTATTTGGGAGAAATAGTCGCAGGTGGCGGTGTCATTGATTAGTGGTTTTGATTTAAGGTTTTTTGAGCTGCCTTTTTTAACTTGGATATCTCTTCTTCGCTCAAACCCTTCTCACTCAAGAGTTGTGGATCAAAAGCTGCCAGTTCTTCCACTAAAATAATCCCGGCCTCCAAAAGCCCTTTCTTCATCCGACTGCTGAGACCCGATAAAAGGGTTACCGGGTAAAGTTTATTCCGGTCAATGAGTTGAGCCAGGCTTGTTTCAGCTGGATAGTCCCAGGAGAGCAACTTTAAGCCACAGCACTCTGCATAAGAAATCACTTCAGTCGTAAAGCGAGTATTGGTAGCCAGATAACCCTGCTCAAAGCCAGCTTTTTGAAGATCAAGCAAGCGAGCGTAAGTATAAAGAGCCTCTTTAATCTCGACTTTCCCCTTACCATTTGTTCTAAATTTTGCCTCTACCACTGCTTTTTTCCCGCCCTCTTCAATAATAACTAAGTCTACCTCGTGCCAGGCACACTCCCCCTTAATCAGCTTGCGAACTTGAACGAGGTAGCCAAGTTTCAAAAAAATTCGAGCTAGAAAGTCTTCAAAAAAATAACCAGCTGGACCCAAGGCAAACAAAGCCCGCTTGAGATCATATCGTGAGGCCAGTACGGGCTTTCGCTGGCGTATTTTTCTCTTGATAATTTTTAAGAGCTGGCGGCTTTTAATTCCTTCAAAGACTTCTCGAGCTACTTCTTCGGCAATCTCTCTTGCCTCGTTTTCAGTTAAACCCACTGCGCTTAAGGGTGGTAATAATTTTTAGTGGCTCAAACGGCTCTAAACGCCCATCTCTTTTTAAAATCTTCACGGTAAAATAATAATATCATTATATTGGCCACTTTAAACTTGTTTTTGGTTAAAAACCGCTGAGTTTTCTAAATTTTGCTATACTTTAGCTATGAACCAGGAAAGTTTAGTCCAAAAAATCAAAGAGTTAAAAGAAGCGCGAAAAGCGGTAATTTTAGCTCATAACTATCAACGGCCAGAAATTCAGGATATCGCTGACTTTGTTGGCGACTCACTGGGTTTATCTCGCCAGGCAGCTCAAACTGAAGCTAAAGTTATTGTTTTTTGTGGGGTTCATTTTATGGCTGAAACCGCCGCTATTCTTTCTCCCGACAAAACCGTTCTGCTTCCCGATTTAAACGCTGGTTGTCCAATGGCCGAAATGATTGAGCCTGAAGACTTAATCGAGCTTAAAAAACAGCACCCAAAAGCGCCAGTGGTAGCATATGTCAACACCACCGCCAAAACTAAAGCCCTTTCAGATATTTGCTGTACTTCGGCTAACGCGGTCGAGATTGTTAACTCCCTTCAAGAAGAAGAAATTATTTTTATTCCTGACCGCTATCTTGGCCACTATGTTTCCCGCTTCACCACTAAAAAAATCCACGCCTGGCGGGGTTTCTGCCCCACCCACGCTCTTATTTATCCTGAGGACATAAAAAAACAAAAAGAAATCCATCCCGAAGCCGAAGTTGTGGTTCACCCTGAATGTCTGCCCGAGGTAGTAGATTTAGCCGATAAAGTTGCTTCCACCACCGGAATTGTAAACTATGCTGCCAACTCTTCAGCTAAAGAATTTATCGTTGGCACCGAGGTTGGCATCCTTCATCGCCTAAAAAAGGAAAACCCGGACAAAAGCTTTTACCCGGCTTCAGAAAAAGCCGTCTGTCCTAATATGAAAAAAATCACCCTGGAAAAATTACTCATCACCTTAGAAGAACAGGAGCCAATAGTTTTTGTCGAAGAGAGAATTAGAAACCAGGCTTTAAAAGCAATCGAAAAAATGCTGGCGATTGGATGAGCCACAAGCATTCGTTAAAACAAAAAGTCTCTCAAGTTAAAAGCCTTCTTAAAGATTTAGAAAAAGTAGTGGTTGCTTTTTCAGGAGGAGTTGACAGCAGTTTATTGCTTAAAATCTCACTTGATGTTCTAGGCAAAGGAAATGTTCTGGCAGCAACTGCTTCCTCGCCTACTTTCCTTGAAGAAGAGTTAAAAGAAGCGGCCTCCCTGGCTAAAGCATTGGGAGCCAGCTGGCTAACCTTCAAATCCAAAGAGTTTAAAAATCCAGAGTTTAGAAAAAACCCTCCCAATCGCTGCTACTATTGCAAAAAGGAGCTTTTCTTTCAGCTTAAATCTTTAGCTAAAGAGAGAGGTTACAAAAATCTGGTTGATGGGAGTAACGCTGACGACCTTAAAGATTATCGTCCAGGACTAAAAGCTCTAAAAGAGCTTGGTGTTCGCTCTCCCTTAGCCGAAGCGGGCTTAAAAAAAGAAGAAATTAGAGAGGTAGCTAAAGCCCTGGGGTTGCCCAACTACGCCAAGCCCTCGCTGGCCTGTTTGGCTTCTCGCTTCCCCTACTATACCCCCCTCACCTTAAAAAACTTAAAAAAAGTAGCTGAAGGGGAGGTTTTTTTAAGAAAATTAGGGTTTTCTCAAGTCCGCTTGCGCCACCATGGCAATCTGGCTCGTCTGGAACTTGATCTTTTAGAGTTTCCTCGGCTCCTACAAAACCAAGCAGTCAGAGAACAAGTAGTCTCTTTTCTTTCCTCCCTTGGCTATGCTTTTGTCACCCTTGACCTCGAAGGTTACCAAAGCGGTTCCTTAAACAAAGTCTTAAAAAGCTCAAGTAAAGAAAAGCAAAGATAAGTCTTTAACCTGAAAAAATCCAAACCTTAAAACCCTTTTTAGCCCAAACT